>JAZQPN010000190.1:0-6933 GCA_045628585.1 Bacteroidales bacterium
GCCGTTGCGTCCCACACCGTGCAATGCCTCGTTCCACCAGCTGTAGGCAGGCAGGCCGAGGCTCGGGATGGCGGGGTTGTGGTGTTCCATGAGCGAGAGTTTCTCGTCAAGGGTGAGGTGCGAAAGCAAATCCTCCACCCGTTCCTCGATGCTCAGGTTGGTGTCCTGATAAGGAAACGTCTGTGCCTCAGTTTGAAAATGTGGAAGCACAGCCATGAGCAGCAAGGTCAATATGATGAGAAACTTTCGGTACATGCTTATTTATATGATATGTAAGATCGGGGATTTGTAATTCGCCGATACTATTTGAGTTTCAAAGAAGAAATTGCACTTGTGAGTACTTCGGCGGCAGGAACAGCCAGCCACAGTCCCAAAGTGCCGAACCAGCGAGGCATCAATATGAACGCAGGAACCAAGAGTATCAATCCTCTAAGCAACATGAGCAGGGTGGCATAACCAGCCTGTTCCGTGCTTTGGTAATAGCCTATGGCTGAGACGTTGAAGGCAACGAACACAAATCCCAAAGCATAGAGCGGAAGCCCCTTCACAGCTATGTCAAATGATGCGGCTTCGGGGGAAAGGAACACAGAGATAATGGTTGTGGGTAGGAGACAGAATAGCAGTGTCATGGCGGTGCCAAAGATGAGGCTTATGGTAACGCTGTGACGGAAAGTGTGGTGCACGCGGTCGCCCTGTTTCGCCCCATGGTTGAAACTGATGATGGGTTGGGCAGAGGATGCCACGGCACTATAAACCATATACACAACAGGGAAGAGGTAACAAATGACGCTGTAGGCCGCCACACCGTTGTCCCCCAGGTATTTTCCAAAGACAATATTGCCTGTGAGCATCATTATCGAGATGGCCAGCTCGCCGATAAATGCCGAGAAGCCAAGTTTGCCCATGTACCCTATGTTGCGCAAGGTGAGGCGGATGCTTGTCCAGGTGCGTTTTATGCGGTAAAATTTCAAGTTCTGGGCTTTGAAAATCATATAGTATAGGGTCATGAAGGCTCCCACGCCGGTACCGATATCGGTGGCCAAAGCTGCTCCTTTCAGCCCCAATCCGCAGGGGAAGATGAAGACGAAGTCGAGAATGATGTTGATGATGGCGGGTATCATATTGGCAAACATGGCGTACCGAGGTGCCCCATCCTGCCGGATGACAAATTCGCCCACAATCTGGAACATAAGGAAGAGGCAGGTGGGTATAAACCAAAGGTAGTATTCACGAGCCTGAGCCATCAGTTCGTCGGACACTCCGAGCAACGACAGTACAAAGTGAGGCATACTATAAAGCACCACTCCCAGCACTATGGACACAAAGGTGCTGGCCAAGAAGGCCTGAGTGACGTTGATGCGGGCCGCTTTTTGATTCTCTTGTGCCAAGTGTATGGCGGCCACTACGCTGGAGCCTACACCAAACATCATGCCCAATCCGGTGATGAGCATCATGATGGGGGCAACGAGGTTGACACAGGCAAGCCCCGAGGGACCTACGCCGTGACCTACAAAGATGCCGTCGGTGATGACGAAAGCCACATTGAAAAGCATACCGAGCAGCGTCGGCACAAAAATACTCCGAAAGAGCGGCTGTATGTCGCTCTTGCCAAAATCTATACTGTCTCTGTTGTCGAAAGCCATTTTTTCAGTTGGGAGTTTGAATTTTAAAATTATCGATTTATCGAATTATCGAAGTCTCGAGTTCTCGTTAATTCAAGTTTATTTGTCAGCCAAAAAAGGAATCTCCACTTTTCTGCGGAGATTCCTTTCTATCGTATGGCATAAAGCCCAGTTAGAATCATTCGAATGAAGCAATTGCTTTCTTGATGATTTCCATGGCCTCACGCAGCTGTTCTTCGGTGATGACCAGCGGAGGAGCGAAACGGATGATGTGCTGGTGGGTGGGCTTGGCCAAGACGCCCATGTCGCGCATCTTCAAGCACACATCCCAAGCCTCTTTGCCGTTGTGGGGCTTGATGATGATGGCGTTCAACAAACCTTTACCGCGCACCTTTTCAATCATCGGGCTCTTGAAGTTGCTCATCTCCTCGCGGAAGATCTTACCGAGGCGGTCGGCGTTCTCCATGAGTTTTTCGTCCTTGATGACCTGCAGGGCTGCGATGGACACCTTGGCTGCGATGGGGTTGCCACCGAAAGTGGAACCGTGCTCGCCAGGTTTGATGTTGAGCATGATCTCGTCGTCGGCCAAAACGGCGGACACGGGCACTACGCCGCCACCGAGGGCTTTACCCAGGATGAGGATGTCGGGACGGACACCTTCGTGGTCGCAGGCAAGCATCTTGCCGGTACGGGCGATACCGCATTGCACCTCGTCGGCCATGAACAGGACGTTGTATTTGTGGCAGATGTCATAGCATTTCTTCAGATAGCCTTCGTCGGGGACATACACGCCGGCTTCGCCCTGGATAGGCTCCAACAGGAAACCAGCAATCTTGTCGCCGTGCTCTTTCAATACGTTTTCAAGAGCCGAGGGATCGTTGTAGGGAATACGGATGAAACCAGGAGTCATGGGGCCGTAGTTGGCATAGCTCTCGGGGTCGTTGCTCATAGTGATAATGGTGATAGTGCGTCCGTGGAAGTTGCCTTCGCAGCAAACAATCATGACTTCGTCATTCTTGATGCCTTTTTTCACAACACCCCAACGACGGGCCAGTTTCAAAGCCGTCTCGTCGGCTTCGGCACCGCTGTTCATGGGCAGCACTTTTTCGTAACCGAAATATTCGGTGACATATTTTTCCCATGAACCGAGAGCGTCGTTATAGAAAGCGCGTGAGCTAAGTGTCAGGCGTTCAGCCTGGTCGGTCATGGCCTTGATGATTTTCGGGTGGCAGTGACCTTGGTTGACTGCTGAATAAGCTGACAGGAAATCGTAGTATTCCTTGCCTTCGACGTCCCAAACCTTGGCGCCTTTACCTTTTGCCAAGACTACTGGAAGCGGGTGATAGTTATGGGCACCGTATTTGGCTTCGAGGTCCATAGCCTGTTGTGAAGATGTGATTTTTTCGATCATGATTTGTAATTTAATGATTTAATATTTAATGATTTAAAGATTCAATAAAAGAAGAACTATCTCAAAAACAATTGGCAAAGTTAGGGTTTTATTTTGATTGTTATTCTCCGAATAGGAAAATTTTAGTGATTTTTCCGAAAATAATGCAACAGCAAAACAAGAAAAGTTGAAAGGACCAAAGCCAGCAAGCCAAAGAAAGCCAATCGATAAGCACGCATTTGCCGGTTTTGCTGTTCCGACTGAGTCAGTAATTCTTCGTATTGCTGTGAGATATTGGCAATGTTCTGGAAAATGTTTTTGTTTTCATCAAGGAATCCGGAATTTTGGAAACACACTTTATCGTAATCATCAGCAAAACGTTTCATCTCCTCCTCCATTTCCTTGACGCGGCCAAGGCAAGCGTAATTGCGAATCAAGGCAGATCTGACAGCGGTTTCATACAAGCCGATTCCATACTTTGTTCCAAGTTCGCGACATTGAAGGAAACAGTCCAACGAACGCGAATGATCACCTTTTTTATAATAAACTTCGCCCAAACCAGCCAAGGACTGCATTTGCCCCACCTGATAATTCACCGATTGTGCCAACGACAATGACTCGTTGTATTTTCCCAAAGCCTCCTGATAACGTTCCTGTAACGCAAAGACATTCCCAATTTCACACAACGACTCAGCGAGCTGCCATTCTTCCTTTATCGTTTCCGCCAGCTCAGCCGACGCATTAAGATAATACAAAGCCGAATCATAGTTGATATAACTCTTTTCGTAAATCATGCCCAGATTCAAATAGACCGTCACAAGGGCTGAATAATCTTCAGCTTTTCCCCAAAAAGGAATCATGCGCATGAAAATCGGCTTCGCCTTTTCCCAATTTCCATTCTCGGAATATATCACAGCAAGGTTGGTCTCATTTTGGGCCAACAAGAGCGTATCATTGGTTTCCATTGCGATTTTATTACTTAAATCATAGCATTTCAAGACGTTATCAAAATCACCCTGTTCATGGTAGACCGCTCCCAAATTATTGATTGCATCCATTTTCGCTTCCATATCGCCAGTTTTATCGGCGGTTACGACAGCCTTTTCATAATAAAATGCTGCTGAGTCAAGATTACCCATCCACATGTCGCCCAAAGCAAGGCACCAATACACTTCGAAGAGATAGGCGCTATCTTCGATTTGTTCGTACAATTTCAAAGACTTATGAAGGTATTCTTTCGACAAGTCTAAATCGTCGTGATATAGAAACAAGTATCCGTTTCTATAATACAATCTGGCTTCCAAGTCGGTCGCGCCACAATCATGGGCAATGCGGGCGGCTTCATCATCAATCGCAACGCCTTCATCGAAAAAGTCGTTGGAAATTGCACGCGACAATTCCAACATTGTCTCCGCCTTTTCGCGGCCTTTTTGCGATGCGGCGGCTTGTTTTAAACTGTCAATTGTCCGAATCTCGCTTTGCGCAAAGGCGGTTGATGCGAGCAACACCATTAATATAATATGTACGATGTGGTTTTTCATCCGTTCACATAAAAGTTGAAATCACGTTCATCGCCAATGGTCGTCGTTTCGCCGTGGCCGCAATACACTGTCGTGTCGTCGGGCAAGCGGAAAAGTTTTTCCTTGATGTTGCGGCACAACTCGGCATAATTGCCGCCAGGCAAATCGGTTCGGCCAATGCTGCGGCAAAAGAGCGCATCGCCCGTAAAGACAAGACCTTCCAATTCGGCATAAAGGCTCACGCTGCCCAAGGCATGGCCCGGCGTGGCAATCACTTCCAAAGTGCTGTTGCCGACCTCGATGATTTCACCTTCTTGCAGTTCAATGTCGGGCACATCGACCACCTTGTTTGACGGAAAACCCAAAAGCAGCGACTGCTGCTGTGCCTTCGTGAAATCGAATTTGGCATCGGCACCGGCTGCCACCTTTGCACCATATTTCTGCACCATCGGCGGATTGCCGACGATGTGGTCAATGTGACCGTGCGTATTGATAATCATATTGTTTTTCAATTCGTTTTCATCAATAAAACGGCTCAGTTGCTCCACCTCAAAAGGAGAAGAACAGCCCGGGTCGATGAGGACACACTCCTTGGTTTCGTCAAAAACAACGCAGGTGTTTTCGCAAAAAGGATTAAAAACAAAAGTCTTGATTTGCAGCATAAAAGCAGATTTTCGGCAAAAGTAAGCATTTTCCCATTAAGAATTTCTATTTTTGTAGGCTAATTCAAATTTATCATGCCGTTGCAAAAAAGCCGTTTCATCAGAATCATGCTGACAATTCTGCTGCTGTCAGTCGGGATTGGTACGCACGCCCAATTCTACAACGGCCTGAACATGACCTTCGGCAAAAACCGCGTGCAATGGAACGACTTCCATTGGTCGTATTACCGCAACGACAAATTCGACATTTACTATTACCAAGGCGGACAGGATTTGGCGAAATACGCCCAGCAATATGCCAAGACACAGATTCCCGCCATGGAAGACAAATTGGGCGGACAGTTTGGGAAAAAGATTCAGTTTCTGGTGTTTAACAGCCTGAGCGACTTCAAGCAAAGCAACATCAATAACGAAGAGGAAGACACCCGCAACACTGGCGGTGTGACCAAAATCATCGGCACGAAAGTCATCCTTTATTTCGATGGCAATTACGTCAATTTCGAGACACAAGTCCGCGAAGGCATTGCGCAACTGCTGATGAACCAGCTGATGAACGGCATTTCCATCGGCTCGCAAATCCGCAATTCGTACCGCTACGAGATTCCGCAATGGTTTCAGAACGGACTTTGCGCCTACGTCGCCCAAAACTGGGATAGCTACAAGGAAGACCGACTGCAACGCGGCATTTTGTCAGGCTCCTACAAGAAAATCAATCAGTTGCACGACGATGACGCCATCATTGCAGGCTATTCGTTCTGGAACTTCATCGATGAAAAATACGGCTCAAAATCGTTCCGCGACGTGATGACTTTGGCGGCAAGCACCCAAAATGTCAAGAAAGCCTTGCTTTACGTTACAGGCTTGGAATACAAGCAGCTCATCAAGGACTGGTACGGTTTTTACCAGCTCCGCTACTCGACGCTGCTGCAAAACACGCCCAACGACCCGATGCCGCTGAAATACCGCAAACACCGCACTTTCACCGAACCTTGCATCAGCCCCGACGGGAAAAACATCGCCTACGTCAGCAACGACGAAGGCCGCATCACGCTCTGGATTGAGAATTTGCAGACGCACAAGAAACTGAAACTTTTCAAGGCAGGATTCCGTTCCGACGAGCACATCGACACCTCCTTCCCGCTTCTGGCCTGGCATCCCAATGGCGAAATCCTTTCCTTCATCATCGAGGAAAAAGGCAAGATTCAATTGTGCAACATCGACATCAACACGAAGAAAAAGGCACAAACATATCTTTTTGAATTTCAGAAAATAACATCATTTTCCTACGCGCATAAAAGCCGCAAGATCGTCATTGCCGCCACCCGCGACGGAAAGCCCGACATTTTCGTTTACAACCTTTTCTCGAACACCATCGAGCAAATCACCAACGATTTTCATACCGACTTGAATCCCGTTTTTTCCGCCGACGACAAGCAGATTTATTTCAGTTCAAACCGCGTTTCCGATTCGCTGCATCCGAAAATCAAGCAATCGGTGCAAGCCCCGCATTTCAACATTTACGCCTATCATTATGCCGAAAAAAACGAGTTGCTCCAAAACCTGACCCAGCAAAAAGTGAGCAGCAACATCAAACCTTTAGCGCTCAAGGACGGCAGCCTGCTCTATCTCAGCGACAGCAACGGATTTTTTAACCTTTACCAAGCCCAGATGGACAGTGCCATCAATTTCATTGACACCACCATTCATTACCGCTATTTCACACATACACGGCAACTTAC
>JAZQPN010000191.1:0-1697 GCA_045628585.1 Bacteroidales bacterium
TATGGATTTAAGTAAAATCGTTTCAATATCCGGCAAACCAGGACTTTATATGATTAAGTCCCAGGCCATTGGAAGACTTATTGTTGAATCTCTTATTGACGGCAAATGCACTCCGGCTTTCGCTCGCGACCGCATGAGTTCCTTGGAAGAAATCTCCATTTTCTCAGTCGATGAAGACCGCCCGCTGAAGGAAGTCTTCAAGATGATCAATGAGAAAATGGGTGAAAAAGTCGATTTCGATTTCAAGAAGGGTTCAAATGACGAACTCAGAGCCAAGTTCCTTGATGTGATGCCTGATTATGACCAGGATGCCGTTTATCCTTCCGACATGAGAAAGGTGTTTGCCTGGTATCAGATGCTGATGGACAAGAACTTGCTCGATTTCACCGAAGAAGAAAAACCTGCTGAAGAAGCTGCTCCTGAAGAAAAAGCCGAGTAAGATTTGATTCGCTTTCATTAACAAAAAAGATGTTCTCGTTTGGGGACATCTTTTTTGTCATATTCCTCTGCGTTTTTTTGATTATTGCTTATCTTTGTCCCCGAATTTTAATTTGTCAAGCAATGGAAAACGATGAAAAAGAAGACCGCATTGAAAAGATGGTGAAAGAGTCTTCTAAAGGAAGTGCATTTTATAGAATAAGATGGATTTTTATTGCATTTTTCAGCATGGCTGTTGTCTGGCCAATTATGGATTTGATTGAAGGTCGGACGATAGACTGGCGGAGAGCGATTGGTTTTGTCGTTTTTGGCATCATCTCTCTTCTCGTCTATGCAATCATCGGTCGTGTTGTGGAGCGTTCAAAGCGCTATTCATCCCTTGACGAGAAAGAAAAGGATGAAAAAAAGTGGAAGTTGTTCTGCGGATTTATTGCCGTTTTCTTTGTGGCGGTTTTCATTGTTTGTGGCATCTTAGATTGATATTTCCTAAGAAAAATGAAACAGATAACAGATTTTAAACTCATTGAAAAACAGGATTATGGCCGCTCGGTCTGGCTGCGTTTCCAGTCGGAGAAGGCACTTCCTGAAATTACAGCGGGACAGTTCCTCCAAGTCCGCATTGATGGCTCGCCAAAGACTTATTTGCGTCGTCCGATTTCCATTCACGATGTGAATCCCGAAAGCAATGAAATTTCGCTTTTGGTGCAGAAAGTGGGCGAGGGGACGCGCCATTTGGCTGATACTAAGTTAGGCGAAATGGTCAACATGGTTTTGCCTTTGGGCAATGGCTACACCTTGCCAGATGACAGGGATGAAAAAGTCTTGCTGGTAGGCGGCGGCATTGGCATTGCTCCATTGTTTTATCTTGGCAAAATGTTGAAAAATAAAGGATTGAAGCCTGTCTTTCTTTTGGGCGGCAAAACGCAAAATGACTTGATTCGTTTGGAAGAATACCGAAAAATCGGTGAAGTGCTGGTTACGACGGAAGATGGTTCACTCGGCGAAAAAGGCTTTGTGACGCAACATTCCGTTTGGAAAAACGAGTGTTTCGATAAGGTTTATGTCTGTGGCCCGAAACCGATGATGAAAGCCGTTTTCGCGGTGACGAAAGAAAACAACATTTGGTGCGAGGTCTCGCTCGAAAATATGATGGCTTGCGGTTTGGGCGCTTGCCTGTGTTGCGTCGAAAAGACGGTTGAAGGCAACACCTGCGTCTGCAAGGAAGGTCCGGTTTTCAATACAAGGAGGTTGTTATGGTA
>JAZQPN010000192.1:0-3031 GCA_045628585.1 Bacteroidales bacterium
GCCACTCTTTTCGGAAGTCATCAGGAAGGTGTTGCCGTCATCAACGAAAGTCCAGTCGTCGGTGATGTCGATGTAGCAATCGTTGGTTTCATCGTAGAAAACGCGGCTTTCGCCAGTCGTTGCGTTGGCGGCAAGGATTTCAAGGTGATTCTGATGGCGGTTGAGGCGCTGGATGGCCAAGGTGTTGGCATCTTTGGTCCAACCGATGCGTGGCAGATAAATGTCGGTTTCTTTGCCCGTATCCATTTTCACGCTCTTTCCGGTGGCGAGGTCATAAACATAAACTTCGACGACGCTGTTATCTTCGCCAGCCTTTGGATATTTGAAGCTATACCAGTCAGGATAAAGACCTTCAAACTCTTCCATCTGGAACTCCTTCACGTTGGATTCATCGAAACGATAGTAGGCAATCTTCTTGCTATCGGGCGACCAGTAGAAACCTTGCGAGAAGCTGAATTCCTCTTCATAGACCCAGTCGGGAGCACCATTGATGACATGATTGTAGAGACCGTCGTTGGTAAACTGCTTTTCTTCGCCTGTAGCCAAGTCCTTGATGAAGAGGTTGTTGTCGCGCATGAAAGCCACCTTGGTGGCATCGGGCGAGAAAGTGGCGAGACGCTGTTTGCCGTTTTCAGAAAGCGGCTGCAAGGTCTTGGCTTTCATGTCGTAGACATAATAAGTGGCGTGGAACGAATGGCGATAGATGTACTCCATATCGGTGAGGCACAACACTTTGTCTTCGTTATGGCTTAATTCGTAATTCTGGAGGCGGATAGGCATTGAGTCGCCAGGCAAGACAAGGTCGTTGATGGAGAACAAGGTGTTCACCAGCTTGCCCGTCTTGTAGTTGTAGATGTTCAAGGCACCTTTTTCGAAGGAGCCATACGTCTTGCCATCCTTCATGGAATTCATGCCGCGGACGCCTTTTGTAGAGAAGGTTGAGCGCATGTAAAGGTCTTCCAATTCAAAATTCTTCTTTTCCTGGGCCGTAGCCGAGAATGTTCCAACAGCAAGGAACAAACTGATCAATAGGTATTTAACTTTCATAATACTGAATTTTAATAGTACAAAGATAGAAAATTTTCAAAAAAAGAAAGAAAAAAGTTTGGAGGTAACGAAAAAAGCAGTACTTTTGCACCCGCAATGGGACGGTAGCTCAGTTGGTTTAGAGCGCATGCTTGACAGGCATGAGGTCACAAGTTCGATCCTTGTTCGCCCCACAAAGAACGCCCACGAGGCGTGTTTTTGTAAGTGTTTGAAATTGATGGGACGTTAGCCCAGTTGGTTTAGAGCGCTGCCTTCACACGGCAGAGGTCACTGGTTCGAGTCCAGTACGTCCCACAGAACGGAAGCGGTCAACGGTTGTTGACCGCTTTTTTGTTGTTTTTACACCTTATTATATATAATAAAGCACATAAAACTTGCACCATTCAAAGTAATTCCCTATTTTTGTCGTTTCAAAAGTAGAATTACAAACACATAAATAAAAATGATGCAAAACAATATCGTACCCGCAGAGACCACAAAGAAAGTCTTTAGTGAAAGCGGCATTGCCTGCATTGGCAAGGCCGGCATTCGTGAAATCAACAAATTGGCGAGAGACCTTGAAGCCGCCAGTGGCGTGAAATTCATCCACATGGAAATCGGCAACCCTGGCCTTCCAGCTGCACAGGCAGGCATCGAAGCCCAGATTAAGGCTCTTCAGGACGGCGTTGCAGCCAACTACCCTCCTATCGACGGCGCACCGATTCTGAAAAACGAAGCCTCACGCTTCATCAAGAATTTCCTTGACCTCGATGTGGCTCCAGCCAACTGCATTCCTACCGTGGGTTCCATGCAAGGCGCTTTCGCAAGCTTCATGATTTGCGGTCACCTCAACGCAAAGAAAAACACCATCCTTTTCATTGACCCAGGTTTTCCAGTTCACAAATTCCAGAATAAGGTTTTGAACATTCCTATGGAATCGTTCGACATTTACGAATACCGTGGCGAAAAGCTCCGCGCAAAACTGGAAGAAGTGCTGAGCAAAGGCAACATCCACAGCATCCTCTATTCGAATCCTAACAACCCGACATGGGTGTGCCTCACCGACGAAGAACTGAAGATTATCGGTGAAATGGCAAATAAATACGATGTCATCGTCATGGAAGACCTCGCCTACTTCGGCATGGACTTCCGCAAGGACTACAGCCATCCTGGCGTTGCTCCTTTCCAGCCAAGCGTTGGCAAATATACCGATAACTACATCCTGATGATTTCAAGTTCGAAGGCATTCAGCTATGCTGGCGAACGTTGCGCCATCATCGGCATCAGCGACAAACTCGCCGTGCGCCACTATCCTGACTTGAAGAAATTCTGCGGACAGGAAGTCTTCCTGAGAGGCATTCTCTTTGGTGCCCTCCACCCGCTCACTTCAGGCACTTCACACTCAGCACAATTTGCATTGGCAGGCGTCATGAAAGCCGTCAACGATGGCACCTACAACTACCGCGACGACGTTCTGGAATATGGCCGCAAAGCCAAGCTGATGAAAGATGCCTTCACATCAAACGGCTTCACCATCACCTACGACGAAGACCTTGGCGAACCGATTGCCGACGGTTTCTATTTCACCTACTGCTATCCAGGTTTCACTGGCGCTGATTTGGTCGAAGAGATGATGTATTACGGCATTTCAGCCATTTCACTGGACACCTGCGGCAGCACCAAGCAAGGCATCCGTGCCTGCACCTCACTGATTCAGAGAGAAGAAATTCCGGTGCTGGCCGAGAGACTGGCAATGTTTGCTAAGGATCATCCGGTGAAATAAGAAAAAAAAACAAGGATAAAATGAATTATTCATTATCTTTGCACCTTGTTTTAATAGATAACACAAAATTTTAAAAAACTTATAAATATGGCAAAATTCAGAGGAGCCATCGTTGTTGACACCGAGCGTTGCAAGGGATGTTCAGTATGCATCACCGCTTGCCCATGTGGCGTCATCGAACTGGCAAAAGAAGTAAACGGAAAAGGTTACAATTACGCATTC
>JAZQPN010000193.1:0-3171 GCA_045628585.1 Bacteroidales bacterium
GCGCCACCTGCTGACGCTTGAACTCATTGCGGTTCACCATGCGAATGGTTTTTGCTACGACAGCTTCATCAAAACCTTGTGCCACAATCTCTTCCTTCGATTTTGAACATTCAATGTATTGGTAAAGAATGGCATCGAGAATGTTGTAATCCGGCAGGCTGTCGCTGTCCTTCTGGTCGGGACGCAACTCGGCGGAAGGCACCTTGTTGATGGTATGCCACGGTATGATTTCATCCTCCTTGTTGATGAATCGCGACAACTCGTAGGCCTCTGATTTGTAGACATCGCCGATGACGGAAAGACCACCGCACCAACTATCAGACCTCAAACGTGCAGGCCGTGATGGATGGACAAATTGACGAATTCCTAAAGGCTTACCTGATGGAATTTGGAGGAAAAGCAAAAGATTGATTTTTCATAATAATTCATGAGAGAAAGGCTTGCATATCATTGCAGGCCTTTTTCTTGCTGTATCAGTTATAATTTTGTGAACATTTTGGCACGAGATTTGTTATAAATGAAAACCATTTTAAATGTACAACAAACTTATTATTAACTAACAAATTTAAACAACGCACCATGAAGAAATTGATAATCATCTGCGCTGCAATTGCTAGCTTAACCACACTGGCATTCTGCACAAAAACCGACAGCAATCCAAAAATTGAAAGCTTCGTCAACACTTACTTTCCACAGGCTACCATTGCCGCCACAGTTCCCGACGGACGCGAGTTTGATGTGATGCTTTCCGACAACACGAAACTTGAATTTGACCGCAAGGTGGAATGGAAAGAAATCGACTGTGAACATTCAACCATTTACACATTTGTTCCTTCGGCCTTGGTTCCGCAGCAAATCACCGATTATGTGTGCCAAAAATATCCGGAGAACACCACCATCGTGAAAATCAGTAAGGATGGCCGAAACTGGGACATCGAGCTCAACAATGATATCGAAATTGAGTTCAACAAGAATTTCGAAGTGATTGACATTGACTTTTAATTCATAAAGCATCAGATTATACATGAAAAAGAAGTGTCTCGAGACACTTCTTTTTTATTGAATGAAACAAAGGATTATCCATTGTATTATAGGAACCTACATGGTTTATTTCGCAACAAGCAAATCACATCATTGATTTTTGTTCCATTTAATCGAAATGAAATTCATGCCAAACATGAACCGATATTCTATTGAAGCTGCACCACATGACTTTGTGTCGATTATTCCTTGATTCACAGGATTGTATGGCTTACCGCAATTTTTAACTGTCATGTGAAAAAAATCGTCGCCTTCAGAAAGAGCCAAATCCATATATTTCAAGTGTTTGGGTTTGTGCTCAAGAGCATTATCGTAAAGTATGCCACTTGTTTCAATTATGGATGAATATATTTTTTCCGACATTTCACATGCATCGGCAAAAACACGCACTGCGTGTTTAAAATCTTCAACATGGCGGCGCTCGTAGTCGAGCGAACATTCGAATTTAACCTGATTCGGATACTTATCCACAAGAGTAAATTGGGTATACTCGGGATGTTTGACATGCTGCCAATACCCATAGCCAAAACTTGCCAACAAGACAGGTACACCGCCTAATATCAGCCCATACCACATGACATTCGGACTTATGAAAGAAAAACCAAACATGCCTAAGTAAGCCAAAATGCCCATGCTGAAAACGAGAACGATTTTCGCTCCTAAATGGCCCGCCAGCTGAAGAACCACGGTAACATAAACCGATACAACACAAAAACAGAAATAGTAAATTCCATAACATGCAAAGACCCTTCGGGCCATAGCGATGTCAACCACATTATAGAGTCCGAAAATCCTCAAGAAAATGCCGGGGAATGCTATCATCAGTAAAGCCAACGTTCCGTAGAAAGCCACTACAATGGTGCCGGTATTGGACAAAATTCGGCGCAATCCATTATTGTCACCACTGACACGCATGAAACTCACATGCGCGATGCCAGCAATGCAAAGCCCAACGGTAACTGAGAAAGTGGACGACTGTATCTGCAAACACACATCAAAAAGGGTCAGTCCTTCCACACCAGCGACCCTAAGCACCAAAGCATTGCCCAAGAACATGAAGCCATTGACCACAATGTAGAAAATGTTGAAGCCGAAGCCATGTTTAAGGTTGTTCCAAAGAATGTTCCCCAAATCACCTTTTGTTTTTGCAAGACGGAATTGGCTTTTGCCTTTCAGACAGAAAGGAAGCTGAATCGCAATGTTGATAAGGCCTGAGACCACAGTGGCCCATGCAGCCCCCTTGATGCCCCAATGGAGCAAACCGATAAAGACAATATCAAGGATGACATTAGCAATGCAACCTGCTGCCACTGCACGGGTAGTGAGTTGAGGATTACCCCCTTGGGTCACGAAGTCGTTAAGGGTGCAATTGAACGGGACTACAAGAAAATATACGAGTATTACCTGCAGATATTCCTTCACGTAGGCTGCGCACTCAGGACTATGAGAGATGGATGAAGAGATGTTGTCAATTCTAAACAGTATTCCAACGACCACTGCTAACGCAACAATTACAGCCGATGAGAGAGCAACGGTGAAAATACGATTGGCCTTAATTTCATCACCTTTGTTCAGCTGGCCTGCAGCCAACATGCTGCCACCACGGCAACAAATCATGCAAAGCACGCTGACAGCATTGACAATAGGTAAGGTAACGCTAACAGCAATAAATGCATCGGGACCTAAAATGTTGCTAGAAACAAGCCCGTCCACAAGAGTAGCAATAAGAGGAGCCATTGCCGTAAGGGTGGTACTGGTCACCGTCATTCTAAAGGACCTGTCAATCAAATCACTTTTACGATATTTACTGATTCTCATAAAAATTCGTGTCTTTTGTTATCACTTATAACCTGTTCTATTATTTGAAACGATTCTGTAGCCGTACAATCAAAAGCGAAACGCAAATGCGCTTCGCTTTTTTATAAAAAGATTTCAAGATGTCAGAATTTCGCTACCACCGGAATAGTCCGTTCTGCGCCAAAGGCCCGAGGCGAGACGCGCAAAATCGGCGCCACCTGCTGACGCTTGAACTCATTGCGGTTCACCATGCGAATGGTTTTTGCTACGACAGCTTCATCAAAACCTTGTGCCACAATCTCTTCCTTCGATTTTGAACATTCAATGTATTGG
>JAZQPN010000194.1:0-6252 GCA_045628585.1 Bacteroidales bacterium
TCGAACATGGCGATGCCATGAAGTTCGAACAGGTGAAGTTCAATGTGGATGGCGAAGATGTCATCTTGAAAACCGATTTCCCTGACGATCCAAGCAACGGTTATTGGTATGCAACATGGACACCAAACGGTTTCGGAACCTACAACATGACGGCAACCATCACCCAATCGGGCGGCAAGACCACAAGCCAAAACTGCACTTTTGAAGTGACCAACGATTTCGACAATATGGATGTCGTAACGATGAATGGCGATTTGGTGGTTTCTCCATCGGCACAATCCGTTACGGGCGAATATGTTTTGCCTTCGCACGTCGGGGCTTTCAATCAGATTAATGCACATTATGACCATAATTGCGTGAACGGCAACTGCGACCCTTACGACCGCGTGGGTTATTGCCGCGTGAAGAATTACCGTGGCGAATGGGTTGAACTGTTCCGTTATGTCACGCCATTCGGCGTTCAGTGCGAAGCCGATGTCGATGTCACCGATTTCTCAACCGTGCTGCAAGGCTTGGTTGAATTTGAAATGTATTTCCAGACTTGGAACGGCAGCGGTTACAATCCGATTTTGACCTTCAATATGACTAAGGGCACTCCCGAATATCTCTATGCCGATGTCCAGCCTCTGTGGTTCGGTGCCTTCGATTTCGGTGACTATGCCAACCAGCAGCCGGTTCCGCCTGTCGACTATCAGTTTGTTGATGGCGCTGAAGCCGCAAGACTGAAGATTATGACCTCTGGCCACAACTGGAGCAGCGGAACCAACAACTGCGAAAACACAGGCAATGCCGCTGAATTTTACGAAGCCACACACCATGTTTTCGTCAACGGGCAGAGCAAGTTCGAACAGCATCTTTGGAGAACCTGCAACCCGAATCCAGCCGGCTGTCAGCCGCAAAACGGCACTTGGACCTACAACCGTAGCGGCTGGTGCCCAGGCTCAATGGCTTTGGTTTGGGACTTCGATTTGACCGAATACATGCCAGCCGGTTCAGCTGAACTGTTCTATGAGTTCGACCCAACCTATCTCGACCTCTGCCACCCGAACCATCCTGATTGCGTCGATGGTCAGACCTGCGTGCAGTGCTCCGCTGCCGACAACCCGATTCTGCGCGTTTCAGGTTCAGTGATCAGCTACAGCAACAACAGCGAAATCCTGCTCGATGTGCCGTCCTATCCTGAACTGAACGAAGACCCGTTCACGGTTGAAATCACGCCAAATCCTGTGAAGAGCAGCATGAACATTTCCACCGATTACGATTTGGGCAAAGTCTGCGTACACATCATCAGTGCCACAGGCCAGGAAGTGCGCAATTTCGTGATGCGCCAGAACGCCACCATCGATGTTTCCGACCTTCCTTCGGGCATCTATTTCGTCAACCTCATCGGTGGTAAAGTGGTGACTAAGAAGATTGTGATTGAATGATAATGGCTATTGGCCTTTGGCTTCTGGCCTTTAGCCAGGCTTCACCGCGTGTACGGCTGTCGCTAGCAACGTACTCACGGCGAAGCCAAAGCCAAAAATATTTGTATCAGCTAAATAAATGATTTAATTATTCCGTTTGCCGCAGCGACAGGAAACCCTGTTTCTGCGGCAAATTTTTTTTGTGCAAGATGTAAATCGAAAAAACCGAAAGGCTGGTATGAATCAAGCGGTTGCGCGATTCGGAAACGGCAAACAGAAGTTTTGCAGGTTTTGAAAGTTTTGGTTATCAAAAGATCTTTAAATTCAACGAATCTTCGAATAGAAAAACTACTTCTTGAGCAAGTTAAAATAAGCATCCAGCAATTTCTGAGCGCCGATGTAGGCACTCATCTTCTTGTTCTTCACGTCGGCTTCCACCAAAGGCAAAAGGTCGATAATCAGCTGATTCTGATAGAAATCGTTCTTCAAAGCCGTTTCCATCGTGTCAATCATCATCTGTACATCCTGCTGTGAGCGTTTGCGGTTCAAGTAACCGTTTTCGCGGATGGCTTGCACATGTTCTGAGACCATTTTCCAGACCTCATCGATATTGAAACCCGTCAAGGCGGAACACGTCAGCACCTTAGTTTCCTGACCCGATTCGGCCAGCGGAAACAGATGCAAGGCATTCTTACATTCTGCCGCCGCGCGGTTGGCACGCATCACGTTGTCGCCATCAGCCTTGTTGACGGCAATGCCATCGGCCATTTCCATGATGCCGCGCTTGATGCCCTGCAATTCGTCGCCAGCACCGCTGATGAGAATCAAAAGGAAGAAATCGACCATGGAATGAACCGCCGTCTCCGACTGGCCTACGCCAACGGTTTCCACGAAAATGGTATCGTATCCTGCTGCTTCACAAAGTATTATCGACTCTCTTGTCTTGCGTGCCACGCCGCCCAAAGTGCCGGCCGAAGCCGAAGGACGGATGTAGGCATTAGGCTCAACCGAAAGTTCCTCCATGCGTGTCTTGTCGCCCAAAATGCTGCCTTTTGAACGCTGACTGCTCGGGTCGATGGCCAAAACCGCCAACTTGTGACCCTCGCGGCAAAGGTACATGCCCAAAGCCTCGATGAAAGTGCTTTTTCCAGCCCCCGGAACGCCCGTTATGCCCAAGCGCAAGGCATTGCCCGAATAAGGCAGACAAGCCGCAATGATTTGCTGTGCCAATTCTTGATGTTGCGGCAAAGCGCTTTCAACCAATGTGATAGCCTTGCTCAACACCACGCGGTCGCCTTTCAGAATGCCTTCGACATACCATTCCAAAGGCATCAACTGCTGGCGGGCGGCTTTCAGTCTTTCCAAAGCTTTCGGGTTGACTTGTATCGGTTGGTCGACACCTTCGTTCACTTTCAGGTTCGAGTCCCAATCGTGTTGCTGATTTTCAAAATGTTCGATTTCCATGACTGACTTCTCGTTTCACGTGCAAAATTAGAAAATAAAACGACATGCCACAATCATGGCTTTTTATGCCGTAAAAAACTTTTTTTGGCGATAATTCGGATTTTTTCCGTAACTTTGCTTTTTGAAATCAAAGTGCACTATAAAAAACATGGTAAATAAGACAAGAGTACTTTTCGTACACCAAGAGATCACCCCGTATTTGCCTGAAACTCCGATGAGTCTCATCGGGCGTTACCTTCCCCAGGCAATTCAAGAAAGCGGTAAGGAAATCCGTATTTTCATGCCTCGTTACGGCGTCATCAACGAGCGTCGCAACCAGCTCCACGAAGTCATCCGCCTGTCGGGAATGAACCTCATCATCAACGACACCGACCACCCTCTGATTATCAAAGTGGCTTCCATCCAGAAAGCCAGAATGCAAATCTATTTCATTGATAATGAGGATTTCTTCTCAAAGAAAAAATATCTCATCAACGACCTTGACGGAGTTTTCTGCGAACAGAACGACGACCGCTGCATTTTCTTCTCGCGCGGCGTCATCGAAACGGTGAAGAAACTCAACTGGTCGCCCGACGTAATTCACTGCAACGGTTGGCTCTCGGCCCTTATGCCTGTTTACATCAAACGCGCCCTTTCCATCAGGGACAACCCGCTGTTCAACGAATCGAAAATCGTCTATTCCATCTATGACGATGATTTTACCGAGACGCTGAAAGCCGGTTTCGACAAAAAACTGAAACTGCCGGGGCTGAATGCCAAAGACCTGAAGTATTTCAAGGATGCCAACTACGTCAGTCTGACCAAAGCCGCCATCGATTATTCCGACGGCATTATCATCAGCAGCGAGAAAATCAACCCTGAAATAGAGGCCTATCTCAAGACCTGCGGAAAACCAGTTCTGCCTTATCAGGACCAGGAACATTACCTGCAAGCCTACAATGATTTCTACGACTCCATTCTGGAAAAACAATAAATCCGAATTTAATGAGTTTATTGGAATTGAGCAACCTCAAATTCAATTAGAAACGATAATGAAAACACATCATTCAACCGCCCGTCTCATTCTTTTGGTTTTTGCCGTGGCCTTGGCTAGCTTTTCATGCAAGAAATCGCCCAACACCATCGGCAACAACCTGATTGACGGCGAAAACTACATTGGCGTTTATCACACCGACTCTTTGCCTGTAGTCTGCCATTCAATAGTCGATTCCATCGGAACAAAAAACGTGACTTATGCCTTGTTAGGCAGCATGAAAGACCCTGTCTTCGGCACAACCGATGCCGGATTCTACACGCAATTCCACCTTTCGTCAACCGACCACAGATACGGCAATAGTCCTGTCCTCGACTCTCTCGTGCTGCAACTCTATCTTTATAATTATTATGGTGATACAACGACTATGCAGACCGTCCACGTTTACGAAATGACCGACACGCTTTCTGCAACGGCAACCTATTACAACTATTCAGAAATGCCGACAGATTTCACCGACCACGCCAACAGCTACCAGTTTGCTCCACGGCCACAAACGACAAAAGTCATTTTGGCAAGCGACACTGTCAACCGTCCTGTCATACGCATCCCGCTGAGCCAGGAACTGGGCAACAAAATCATGAATCTTGACACCACGGCATACCACACCCCTGATGCGTTCAAACAGGCTTTCAAGGGTTTATATGTCACAACAGAAACCATCAGTGAAAACGGCGCAATTTGCAACATCGGCCTGACCAACAACACCTATTCGCAATTGCAGTTGTACTATCATGAAGCCGAAACACCAGAAAAGACAATGCGTTACGACTTCTATGTCACTTCAAACGACATTTTCTTCAACCGCTTCAATCATGACTACACGCAAGGCGATGCTGCATTTGTCGACCAAGTGGTGAACGGCAACCAAGCCCTCGGCCAGCAGACGGTTTACCTGCAAGGCATGGGCGGCATAAAGACCTTCCTGAAATTCCCCGACCTTGAACATTTGGCCGACACCCTGGAAGACTGCCACATCGTTATCAACGAGGCCAAACTCATCATTCCCGCGCAAGGCTTGTATGAAGATACGATTATCTACAAAACTCCAGTCAGCTACTATCTCGTCAACTTGAATAATGACGGAACAAGTTCCATACTTCCCGATTTCTCCGAAGGAACCTGCTATTATGGAGGCACCTATTCAAGCGAAACCAAGAGCGTGTTTTTCCGCATTTCGGAATATGCCGAAGACGTGATTCTTGGCAACAAGCCGAACAACGGACTTTACTTAGGCATCAACGGAGCCGCCTACAACCCAGCCCGCTGGATTATCGGCGGTCCCGAAGCGGAAGAAAAACTGCATTTGGAAGTCACCTATTCACTTGTTGGAGAATGATTTATGTTGAATTAATCTTTTAAAAATAACACAAAAAAATGAAGAAAATTATTTTAGCGGCATTGGTTCTCATCGGACTGACCTGCCAGGCACAGAAAGCAACGGAAAAAGAAACTGTCGTCGTCATCAAGACGAACTATGGCACCATAAAGGCAAAACTCTATAACGACACGCCCCTGCACCGCGACAACTTCATCAAGTTGGTCAACGAAGGCTGGTACAACAACTCGCCATTCCACCGCATCATCAAGAATTTCATGATTCAAGGCGGACAGAATGCCGACGGCCGTTTGGATCCAGGTTATAAGGTTCCTGCCGAAATCAAGAGCAACCACTTCCACAAGAAAGGCGCTTTGTGCGCAGCCCGCCAGCCCGATCAGGTCAACCCGAAAAAGGCTTCCAGCGGTTCACAATTCTACATTGTGCAAGGCCAGAAATACGATGACCAGACCCTCGACATGTACGAAGACCGCATGGGTAAAGTGATTGGTGCCAAACAACGTCAGGCATACAAGACCGTAGGCGGCACCCCACATTTGGACGGCGACTATACCGTTTTCGGCGAAGTGATTGAAGGAATGGATGTGGTTGAAAAGATTGCGGCCGTGAAGACCGGTAGAATGGATGCTCCAATCGAAGCCGTCACTATGACCATTGAAATTGAAAAGTAATTGTTGGTTATCGGTTATCAGTTTTTCGATAATCAAAAATGAGATTCCCGCCTTCGCGGGAAATGCAAAGCATTCGACGGAGTCAATGACGGCCTCAAAGAAAGGCCGTTAAAAAGAGAAAAAAGTCTAACTATCAAATCGCCTAAAAGTCAAAAAGTCTAATTATCTAATAATCAATCTTTAAATCATTAAATATTAAATCTTTAAATCCATTTGTCCACAAGTCAAACAATCGATCATGAAAGAAAAGATAGAACAGATATTAAACGAAGTGCGGAATTTCAATGCCGAAACCAAGGATGAATTGGAAAACTTCCGCATCACTTATTTGAGCAAAAA
>JAZQPN010000195.1:0-3352 GCA_045628585.1 Bacteroidales bacterium
GTCATGTCGCGTGGATGCGGCGAGGTGAAATACACCCAAAACTCCTTGCCCGATGTCTTGCCGTATTCACCGACACGGCGCAGCAGTTCGGCGAAATTGATTTCCTCGCCGTTCTTGTCAAGGCCGTAGGAATTGACATTCTGTCCCAACAGGGTGATGCGTTTGTAGTCTCTTTCCACGAGGCTCTTCAGTTCGGCCAAAATGTCTTCGCTTGGGCGCGACACTTCGCGGCCTCTGGTGTAAGGCACGGCACAGTAAGTGCAGAACTTGTTGCAGCCGTTTTGAATTGGGATGAAAGCCTCGAAAGTCGACGCCTGGCAAGGTGTGATGGCCCAGAAAGGTTCCATGTTGGCTGAAGGATTCACTTTGTCGTGCTTGTTGAACAGTGGCATTTGTGGCTGAACCACAGGCTGATACGGAATTTCTTCTCCCATTTTTAAGGATGCCGGCGTGACGATGCCATACTGACGAATCATGTCGGGGAAGTTTGGCAGTTCGTTCATCGGGAAGACCAAATCGAAAAGCTTGAGGAAACGCACACGGTCGGCGGGCAGAATGCAGCCTGATACAAAGGTGATGACATTCTGGCGGTTTTTCATCGCGTTCCATTTCTCGATGCGGCCATACACTTTGTCGATGCCTTTTTGCCGCACAGAACAAGCGATGACACCTAAAATGGTGGCTTCGTCTTCATTGTCGGTCGGGACAAATCCCATGCGGTGCAACACGGTGCGCACACGGCCTGTGTCGCTTTGGTTCATCTGGCAACCTAAAGGTAGAAGGTAGTATTTCATTGTGTGAGTTAAGTTTTGGGTTGCAAAAATAGGGAAAATTTTACTTTTGTGTCACAAAACGGCCTTCTCAATCGTCTTATAGGTGTAAATTCTCCAAGATGGAATCCGAATTTGAAAAGACATATCGAAACTTTTACCCGAAACTGTTCAGGATTGCGGCAAAACTGTTGCAGGATTCTGAGGGGGCAAAGGATGTCGTGCAGGATGTCTTCACCGCATATTATCATGCGCTGCAAGGCAAAAAATCCATCAACGAGGTGGAAAAATGGCTGGTCAGAAGCACTATTAATAAAGGTGTGGACTACAGGCGTAAAAACGCAAGACTCATTGTTGTGGAAAACATGCAGACGGATGAAAATGGTTTTGCAAATGTTATTGATAATCAAAACGATGTGTCTGAAATCCTGAATGTTGTGGAACATCTTGGCGAAAAGGAAAAGACAATGATTGTGCTTTACAGCGAGGGTTATTCCTATAAGGAAATCGCTGAAATCACGGGAAAGAAATTCAATTCGGTAGGGAAGACCTTGTCGAGAATCATGGAAAAGATCAAAAAGCAATTGCAATGAAACATTTTGATAACATATTGATACAGAAATACATTGATGGCGAATTGACGGAAAAGGAAATTCAGGCCATCGAATCGCACCTTGCAGATTGTGCTTCGTGCAGGCAAAAAGTTGAAGAGCAGCGTGCGCTTTCCGAAAAGGTGAAGCAATCGTTGGAAAAATCGGTTCCTGCCGATGTTGAAATTCCGCCATTCAGCATAAAAAAGGAAATGGTTTCAAAAGACAGAGCCATTCACATTGCCATTATTTCGTCCTTGTCGGCGGCTTGCGCGGTGGCGCTTTTATTCCTGGTTATCAGTTTTTTCAATTCGCGGACAAAACCGATTGAGCCGTTTTATGACTATTACACGATTGAGGAATATGATGCCAACAAGCCTTTTTCGGAACAGGAACTCGCTCTGTATGAGATAAAATCACAGATTCAGGAACAATTATAAAACTAAATTATTAACATCATGAAAAAGTTATTTTTGATTATCGCGCTGGCATTTATTGCCTTCCATTTTGCTGATGCACAAGAGATTAAACTTGTTGCTGACAAAACATACGGTGTCGGAAACAATTGGGACAAGATTTTCGACAGTTATTACGACACGCGTAAAGATGGCTCTTCGATTGGATTGCGAAAGCATCTCGTCATATATGATGGCGGGAAAGCCATCGTGAGCCATTATATGAAAAACCGGTATTCGTTGTTTGATGCAAACGGTAAATTCCTGAAAGACATTGTCTTGCATTATGCCGACAAAAGCAGGAAACTGCGAAGCATTGAACCCGTGGGAGGAAGAATCGGGAACCTGTTTTATACACTTGCCGATAATATGGGGAATATTTATTTCTTCGATGACAACGGATTGATTGTTAAGGAATTGAAAATAAAATATCAGTCCTCGGAAATGCTGACTTTGGATGACAGCCACATTGCCATTTACGGCGGTTGCGTTTGGTCCAATAAATATCGTCATCTGGTGTCGATTCTTAATGTCAATACGGGCAAGGACAAGATTGTTTGTGATGCATTTAAAGATCATGTCAAACCGCTAAAAGACAGGGATTATTATGTCGTTGCGGAAAGCGTCAGAAGGGGACGGGCTGCTGATTTGCATATTGCAACAATCAACGGGCAACTTGTGGTTTCCACGCCGGTTGATGGCTTAATTCGTTTCTATGATTGTAATGGTAACAAGGTTTCCGAAAAGAAAGTGGATTGGCAGCCGATGGTGTTGTCGGTGGAAGAGCAGATGAAAATGCAGAGAGAAAAGATAAAAAGTTCGAAAGAAGAGGCTCTGCAAAACAAATCTGAGATGGAGACTTCGTTTTATGAGAAATTTATTCCGTTATGTGAAGAAGGCCTGAAACATATCACCAAACCAATTGATATGGGCTATTTTACGATTGCCATTCAAGGTGTTCAGGATAATATTCTGTACTTTCTGAATCCTTCGGAATCGGGCGAAAACCTTTGCCATGCCTATTCGGTGGGCGAAGGAAAAACGGTTGAGCAATGCACCTTCACGAGCGATGAATACGACCTTGCCATTGTTAAAAGGCGTTTCGTGTTCTACAATGGCTATCTTTATAGCCTTCAAGAACTTAAAGACTGTGAAGGGATGCCGTTGCGATTGGTGCGTTTTGTGGTGGAATGATGAATAAGTGGTAGTGTGTTTTCATAGCCCTGGATTGAAAAATCTGGGGCTAAATATTACCCGTAAATCAATCCGACAATATCCTTGAGCATTGCATTGGATGCGTCAAATTCAGGGGTGTTGTGTGTGCTGCAGCCTTTCAGCAGTTGCTCGGCTTGGGCGATGATTTCGGTGTCCAAGCAGTCGGATGCAATCTGAATGCCGTTGATGATGCTTTCGGCTTCGTTGACGTGAAGCGAAATTTCAACGGCACCCCAGTCGAATTGGGCGCGCTTGGTGGTCTTGAAATGCTCCCAGCGGGCGAAAAGGAAATCGAAAGATGAAATGCGCTTTGCGGTGGCTT
>JAZQPN010000196.1:0-2803 GCA_045628585.1 Bacteroidales bacterium
GAATGTCAATTCCTACGGCCTTGACAAGAACGGCGAGGAAATCAATTTCGCCGAACTGCTGCGCCGTGTCGGTGAATACGGCAAGACATCGGGCAAGGAGTTTTGGGTGTATTTCACCTCGCCGCATCCACGCGACATGACCGACGAAGTCATCGAAGTCATCGCGCAATACGATTGTCTCGCCAAGCAGATTCACATCCCGATTCAGTCGGGCGACGATGTCATGTTGCAACGCATGAACCGCCATCACAATATGGAGACTTATCGTCACATCATTCAGACTATCAGACGGGTACTTCCAACGGCAACCATTTTCACCGATATTATCGTCGGCTTCACCCACGAGAGCGAAGAGGAATTTGAAAACACGCGTAAAGCCATGGAAGAATTCAAATACAACATGGCTTACATCGCCCAATACAGCGTGCGTGAAGGCGCCGTCGCCTCCGGCTGGGACGACGACATCACAAAAGAAGTGAAGCGCGAGCGTTACCATCGCCTCACCGACGAACTGATGAAACACAGCCTCGTTTACAACGAAAGTCTGGTCGGCACGACCGTAAAGATGCTTGTTGAAGACCACGACCGCAAGAGCGGTTACCTCAACGGTCACACCGAAGGCAAGATTGTCATCCGCTTTGCCTCCGACGACGAAAACCTCATCGGCCAGATTGTCAAGGTGAAAGTGACAGCAGCCACACCACTTTCCATTGAAGGAGAATTGGAATAAGGGTAATTTTGGCAATAGAACCAATCACAGCATTCCGAAATCTTGAATGTATGGAATAATTAGTAATTTTGCCAATCAAAACACATACAAGATGCAAATCAACAGATTCGGATATTTTTGGCTGGACACATGGGTGCTGGCCAATGTGATACAACTTACCACACAAGATTTCTGCACCCGTTATTTCAACCACGTCAATGACCCTTGCGGGCGTCAATACGACCAAATGACACAGGCTGCACGCTCAGTTCCTGCCAATATCGCAGAAGGCAACTCACGGCATTCCACATCAAAAGAGACCGAGATGCGCCTCACCGATGTGGCTCGGGCAAGCTTGGCGGAATTAGCCAACGACTATATAAATTGGCTCATGAGGCATGAGGAAATTCCTTGGTCGGTAAAATCAGAAGAACACAATAGCGTTAGCAGCATTCCATTAGACCGTCCAACTTACAAAGACGATGTGCAGCATCTCAGCAGCATACACATCCTAAAACAAAAGCACAAATTTGACAAATGGCTTTGCTCAAAAAATTCAATAATTGAAGCCAACTGTCTGCTTATCCTTTGTAATCGTCTTATCATGATGCTGGGCAAGCAAATTGAGAACCAACTTGAAAATTTCAAAGAGGAAGGAGGATTCACAGAAGCTTTAACTGCGGAAAGGCTTGCTTATCGGGCAGAACAAAGTAGCCAAACCGATGCCCCAATTTGTCCAAAATGCGGTAAACCCATGATAAAACGCATGGCTAAAAAAGGTAAAAATGCTGGTAATGCTTTTTGGAGCTGCTCAAACTATCCAGAATGTAATGGAACCAGAAATATATCTTCGTGATAACGAAATTCCGAAATAACGTTATAACGATACATTCGGGACATTAAAGCCAAGTTAACTGAATGACATATTATTTAACTTACTCCAAAAATCGAACTATGAAAATTGCATTCAAGACATTGGGCTGCCGCGTCAACCTGTTTGAGACTGACGCTTTGGCATCGCGATTCAAGGCCAACGGCTACGAAATAGCCGAAAGCAGTGAAAGCGCCGATGTCTTCATTGTCAACACCTGCACCGTCACCAACCAAAGCGACCAGAAATGCCGCCAAGCCATCCATCAGATACGGCGCAAGAATCCCGATGCACTTATTGCCATCACGGGATGCATGGTCAACAATTACAAGGATGAGCTGCTCCAATCAGGCATTGCCGACTATGTCATCGACAACGAACGCAAAGCCGCCATTTTCAACATCATTGACGACCATTTCCAAAAAGGTGCTTGTGACCCCGAAGGCTACGACCGCGACCTTTTCAGTTATCAGCCAGCTTTCGATACTTTTCACACGCGCAGTCTCATCAAGATTCACGACGGCTGCAACAACTACTGCTCCTACTGCATCATTCCGACTGTAAGAGGCCGCAGCACCAGCCGTCCAGCGGAAGAAATCTACCACAACATCCGGGAAGTCGTCGCCCACGGCTTCAAGGAAATCGTTCTGACCGGAGTCAACATGGGACGTTATCAATACGAAGGCACCAATTTCGAACAACTCGTTGAAAACATCCTCAACATCGATGGTGATTTCCGTGTGCGCGTCTCCTCCATTGAGCCTGACCAGTTTTCCGACCGTTTCCTTGAACTCTTTCAGCACGAAAAACTGGCGCCACACATGCACATCTGCCTGCAAAGCGGCTGCGAAAACACGCTCCGGCAAATGCACCGTTTTTACACTGCCGCCCAATTCCGCGAGATGTGCGAAAGAATCAAGGCCTTCCGCCCTGATTTCAACATCACGACCGACATCATCGTAGGTTTCCCTGGCGAGACCGATGCCGATTTCAAGGAGAGTTGCGACTTTGCACGCGAAATCGGGTTCAGCCACATTCACACCTTTAAATATTCCGTGCGTAGCGGCACCAAAGCCGCCACCATGCCCAACCAGGTTCCCGAAAAAGTCAAAAGCGAACGCAGCGAAATCATGCGCGCCATTTCCTTGGAGAACAAAAACCGCTATTTCAGCATGATGCAAGGCCACACCCAACGCATGTTGATTGAGCGCATCGACACCAAA
>JAZQPN010000197.1:0-3520 GCA_045628585.1 Bacteroidales bacterium
GAGTCGTCCGTGAAACACATCCGTCCTTTGGTCAATCCCGAACCTTACCGCATCGTTTCGCTGTTCGTGCGCAAAGACTATTTCCGCGAGAAAATGCTGAATATCATTGCGGAAGCCATCAAAAGCATCATCCCCGAAGAAATGCTTGACGAACATTTGGTTAAATATCCTATCAGACTATGAAAAAGAAATTACTCATTATTGCTTGCTTGCTGCCTCTTTTTGCAGCAAATTCGGTCGCCCAGACGAAAACCGACTGGGAAAAAATGAATTTGAAAGGAAAGGTTAAGTCGCTGAAAGAAGTGAATTGCCTTTTCGTTCTTGGAGATTCAATTGATTATGATACAATTTGGAGCTTGTTTCAAAATTGTGATTTGGATTTTGATAAATTGTGTTGTCTTGCCAACAGTTTAGAAAACGAAACAAACACAATCAATACGATTTATCGGGAATTTGATTCGTCAGGCTTTTTTATTAGTCCTTTCGATGGGGCATGTATGATCTATCAATATGATAATCAGGGACGAATAACCGAGAAAACTAAAAGAATTAATGGAATGCCTGATGTAATAACGACTTATGAATATGATGAAAAAGGGCTTGTGGAAAGAGAGAAAAAAAGACTTGAAGAAAGAGTTACAGTCTACGATAAGCAAGGAAATGTTATTGAAGAAACATATTATAATGAAGCAGGTAATCTTTTTTTTTGTGAACAATATAAATTTGATGAACAGGGACGGAGAAGGAAGTTGATATGTAAAGGTACACGTTTGTTAGTGATTGAATATGATTCAAAGGGAAATGAGATTTATTCCTGTTGTAAGGACAAGAATTTTAAAAGGATTAAAAAAACTCACTATGTTTATGATGAAAATGATAGTGTTATCAGTATGAATCAAAAGGTTAAGGAAAAATATATAAACTTAGACTTTGATTACGAGGAAGTCGCGACTGATAGCCGGAATGAAACTTGTAAACATAGAAGAAAGTATATTTGTGATATTCAGTATTTTAGGAATGAAAATGGCAGCATAATTAAAAAAATTGATAAAGATAATTATGGCACGAAAACTTATGTATTTGAGCGTGATAATCAAGATAGATTGTTGAGAACCGTACAATATAAGAATGATGACACTATCCCAATAGGTATTTGCAAGTATCAGTATGACAATTTGGGAAGAAAAACGGAAGAAGATTATACTGAATCGTATGCTATATTGAGAGATTTAAATGTCAAACGAAGCAAAAAGATATGGGAATACGATGCTTATGGTCGGTTGGTAAGATCAAAAGAGACATTTTTTGATGATAATCTGAAACCAAATTATGATACGAGATATTATTATGATGAAAAAGGCAATTGTATTGTATATATTGACATACATTCTGCTACAAATGCCTATAATTCATTGTCTTTTAAAAAAATCGAATATTATTAAGCCTTATGAAAATCCTTTCAGTAGAACAAATCCGCGAAGCGGACAGATATACGATTGAAAATGAACCGATTGAATCGGTTGATTTGATGGAACGCGCTGCCACAAAGGTCTTTGAATGGCTCTACCGCCGAGTTTCGCGCGAAAAAGTGATTCGGATTTTCTGCGGCATGGGCAACAATGGGGGAGATGGTCTTGTGATCGCTCGCTTGCTTTATGCACAAGACATTGTTCCACAGGTGTTTATGGTGCGCTATTCCGACAAGATGAGCCACGATTGCGAGGTGAATTATTACCGCCTGCTGAACGAGACCCAAGTCCCGATGTTCGACATCATGTCGGAAGACGATTTTCCGCCCATCAACGATAACGACATTATTGTTGACGCCATTTTCGGTTCCGGCTTGAACCGTCCGCCGCAAGGCATGACCGCCGATTTGATTTCGTATCTGAATCAAAGTCACGCCATTAGGATTGCCATCGACATTCCAAGCGGCCTGTTTGCCGACCAACCCAGTGCCTTGGGATTCATTTTCAAAGCCGATTACACGCTCAGTTTCCAGTTCCCGAAACTGGCTTTCCTGATGCCTGAAAATGATCCGTATGTCGGTCGCTTTGAGATACTGAACATCAACCTGCATCCCAAATATATTGACGAAGTTGCAACGCCTAACTTCTTGGTTTTAAAGGATATGGTGAAACCGATATTGCATGTCAGGACGAAATTTTCGCACAAAGGCGCTTATGGTCACGCTTTGCTGATTGCGGGTTCGGCACAAATGACGGGAGCCGCCTTGCTGAGTGCCAAATCGTGCTTGCGTTCGGGTGTCGGTTTGCTGAGTGTGCATTTGCCGCAAAAAGCCGTTTTGCCATTGCAGACCACCGTTCCGGAGGCTATTGTCGATGTAGATGAATCGGATGCTTGTTTTAGCTATTTCGGTGATTTACAGTCTTATAATGCCGTTGGTGTAGGTCCTGGCTTGGGTAAATCGGATGAAACGGCACGCGCTTTGAAACGCTTGATTCAAGAGGTGAAAGTGCCTTTGGTTATGGATGCCGATGCTTTGAACATTCTTTCGGAAAACCCTACTTGGATTCCGTTTTTGCCTGCAAAGACCATTCTCACGCCTCATCCAAAAGAGTTTGAGCGTTTGGCTGGAACGAAGTTCAGTTCGTCGTTTGAGAGACTTGAAAAACAACGTGAAATGTCGGTGCGTAACAATCTGATTATTGTGCTGAAAGGTGCTAACACATCCATCACTTTTCCCAATGGTTCATGTTTCTTCAACACGACTGGAAATCCAGGAATGGCGACAGCCGGAAGCGGTGATGTGCTGACGGGAATCATCCTTTCTTTGCTCGCACAACGCTATTCTCCAGAAGAGGCGGCTGTTTTGGGCGTTTATCTGCATGGTTTGGCAGGTGACATTGCAGCTGAAAGCATGGGCTACGAAGCTTTGCTGGCAAGTGACATCACCGAAAATATCGGAAAGGCGTTTGGAGTATTGAAGGGGAAATGATAAAAAAGGATTGCAAGAACTGGTACCAAGAGGGCGGGCTTACACAAAGGAAATGATGAGAAAACTTCGCGAAAAAGACTCGTGATGTTGTAGTCTCAGATGAAAAGAGAGCAGCAGAAGTGGAAATCTGTTGCTCTCTTTTCCGTTCCTTCAAATATTACTTTCTGATTGGTGAATACATTCATTTTACTTCATCGAAATAATTCTAATATGGGAACATTTTAAAGTTACCTGTTTTTGATTTCAGAAACTCTTAGCCCAGACGTGAAAGCCTCCTTTGGGACATTTTGTTGGAAGTTTGACAGGGGATGGCAGTCCGCATTTGGTACAATAGTAGATTGTCAATTCGTTTTGAATTTTCATCCCGCTTTGTCCGCTAAATCCCGTGATTTCCATTCTTTGATTGATGGGAGTAGCTTTCAATTCTGAACAGAGGTCATTAAAACCATCAGTCTTTTGTGCGCTTTGTTTTCTTTTGAAATCATTAATATTCATTTTATTACTCCTTGATTGTGTCAGGCACAACCTTTTTTTCGCCTATAGTTCCCCCGATTCAGCAGT
>JAZQPN010000198.1:0-1654 GCA_045628585.1 Bacteroidales bacterium
GATGGAGATTAAAGAAAACAGCCGGTTCAAGGATGTGTCTTTAATGGATTCGGAACTCTCGTCGCGTTACGAGGCTATGGTGATTGCAGTTGAACGAAACGGTGATTTCATCCTCAATCCTTCGCCGAGAATCTGTTTCGAAAAGGACGACTTGGTATGGTTCGTGAGTTCCGAAGTGGCGGCCAAACGCCTGCTGGCTGAAGGCGTGAGGTGAGAAATGCAAATTGGTGTAAATGAATTGAGAAATTATCTTTTGCTTTCGGTGGGAAAGAGTAAATGCTGACTAAGTAACAATAAAATAATAAACTGAGACAATTCTGGCACCAATCAATATTGCTTTTATAAACACAAATTTCCACAAATCAGACATGAATTAAACTGATATATAGATAATTATAATTTGCAATAATTTGCGTTCAGTGAAGCGAAAAAACAGGCGTTTTTGTTACAAGTAATTTTTAATGGGAGTTATATACATGACGGCATAATGTGGGCTTTTGGCCTTTAGCCCTTAGCCATTGGCACATTTATTCATCAATAAAAAAGTGTTCCTTGTTTGATGAACCAATGAGCCATTTGCTAAAAGCCAATAGCCAGTGGCAATCTTTCTTGTGCCATAATGTATATAAGCCCCTTTTTAATTATCACAAAATTAGAAATTAGGTTTCGGAAATGAAAGGTTTGCAAAGTTACAGAAAATGTTTATTTTTGCGGTCGAAATGATTGAATTATGGAACAGAATGTAGACAGAACGGTTTTTAATGAAGCACAAATCGCGTTGTTGAACGCTTTCGCCAATTTGACATCGGAAGAAGAAGTGCTGTTGCTGAAGCAGGCCATTTCGGAGTTTTTCGCTAAACGAGCCGATGAAGAAATGGAAAAGCTTTGGGAATCAGGTGAATGGAGCCAGCAGACGTTGGATGATCTGAAAACCGCCCATTATCGCACACCATACAAAAAATGAGCAGATTAGTTGTTCTTGACACCAATTTCCAAAGGTTGTAGTTATAGGCTTAGATCAGTTTGTTGCAGAACTGTATTGCACCCCATTTATTCAGCTTTTTCAGTACGAATCCTTGAAATCTGTAGTTGATAAAAATCAGCGTAATCCGTGTGATTAACGGTTCAAAAAACCTCTGCGGAAATCAGCGGCATCAGCGGGAGAAAAACTCATCCTTGAAATTGACGAAATAGAGCCGTTCCTGGGCGCGTGTGACTGCCGTGTAAAGCCAGCGGACGTCGTCTTTCTCCAGTTCGTCTTTCAGGTTGAATGATGAATCGATGAACACGTCTTTCCATTGTCCGCCTTGGGTCTTGTGGCAGGTGAGGGCGTAGGCGAATTTCACCTGCAAGGCATTGAACCACGGGTTTTTCTTCATTTCCTTGTAACGTTCGCGGCGGTTCGGAATGTCCATGTAGTCTTCCTCGACGGCATCGTGAAGCCTTTGGCTTTCTTCCTCGGTGAGCGAGGCGCTTTCGCTGTTCAGCGTGTCTAAGATGATTTTCACTTCCAAGTTGGGCGCATCCGGATAATCCAAGAAACTCAGCTCCACATCGGCGAAACGGAAACCATACATTTCTTCATAACGGCGGATTTTGCGTATCTCGGCCATGTCGCCGTTGGCTATGAAACTGATGTTCTGGTTTCCATCGG
>JAZQPN010000199.1:0-4652 GCA_045628585.1 Bacteroidales bacterium
GCCATCCGTGGCCTTTGCGTGCTGCATACGCACATCAAGAAATCAGGCAAAGACTGTGACTGTAACACGCATCTCATTTTCGACGGACTGTTTGCCACCATCACCAATGCCAATTTCTGCATGGTCTCGACGGGCGAAAAACTCAAAGCCGTGGTCAAGGAGAAAAAACGGCTGTTGCAATTCTGCAAGGACAACGGCATCAACATTCCGAACTGCGACGAAGTGTATTGCGTTGATTTCGACCACGAAGACCGCAAGTTCAGCGTGATGTTCGAACCCGACGAAGAAATCCGTGGCTTGAAACAGCTCCTTACCTACGGTGCCAAAGGCACGGCAGCCTACATCGAACACGCCGCCAACCTCGGCTTTACCGATAAGGAACTCAACGACGAACTGATTGCGGCCATCGCACTCACCTGCTGCCACAATGAAGATGTCGGGGTGCTGATGCGAGCCATTCAAACCATGGGCGAAATAGCTTTCAAAGCCATGGCGCTTTTGGACAAGGCCAACACCAAGACCTACGGCCAGCCCGAAATCACCAAAGTGGATTTGGGCGTAGGTAAAAACCCTGGCATTCTGGTCTCAGGCCACGATTTGAAGGATTTGGAAGAATTGCTGGAACAGACCCAAGGCACAGGCGTCGATGTCTACACACACAGCGAAATGCTGCCTGCGCACTACTATCCATTCTTCAAGAAATATCCGAATTTCAGAGGAAACTACGGCAACGCATGGTGGAAGCAACGCATTGAATTTGAAACATTTAATGGTCCAATTCTATTCACTTCCAATTGCATCGTGCCGCCTTTGGAAAACGCAAGCTACAAAGGACGCATTTTCACGACTAATTCGACGGCCTATCCGAACACGCTTCACATCGCCGATCGTGTGGATGGCAAACCCAAGGATTTTTCACCTATTATTAATAAAGCGAAAGAATGTGAGCCGCCCATCCCGATTGAAAAGGGACAGATCACGGGCGGATTTGCTCACAATCAGGTGATTGCCTTGACCGATAAGATTGTTGAAGCCGTCAAATCGGGCGCCATTCGTAAGTTTGTTGTCATGGCAGGATGCGACGGACGAATGCCGGAACGCGATTACTACACCGAATTTGCCAAAGGTTTGCCGAAAGATACCGTTATTCTGACGGCTGGCTGCGCCAAATACCGCTACATCAAGTTAAATTTGGGCGAAATCAATGGCATTCCGCGCGTACTCGATGCCGGTCAATGCAACGACTGCTATTCCTTGGTAAAGATTGCCTTGGCCTTAAAAGATGCTTTCAACGTAAAGGATGTCAACGAGTTACCTATCATTTACAACATTGCTTGGTATGAACAAAAAGCTGTTGCCGTATTGTTAGCCTTGCTCAGTTTAGACATTCAGAACCTTCACATCGGCCCGAGCATTCCGACCTTCATGACGCCTGACATGCGCTATGTCCTGAAACGGAAATTCAACATCGGCACTATCACGACGGTGGAGAATGATTTGGAAACAATATTACAGTAAATTGCAGTAAATCAAAGGAAATGACGGTGTAAAAGCCGTCATTTTCATTTTATGACAACATCGATGCAACTATCATCCGTAACGGAAGAAATCACCCTGTCGCCAATACCCAGAGCAAAGCGGTTGTCTCCCGTAGGAATATCATCGCCAACCACGGTAAACAAGTGGCCTTGGTAAGCCGAATGAGGCTCAATCAAGATATTGTTATCGTATTTGCAGAAGCAGAAATCATTGTTTTTGAGATATTGCGCCTTGATGACCATTGATAATTCATCGTGCTGAAAATCAATGGCTATATCAGATGGATTCTCAATTGAGAAATCAATGAAAAGCGTATCGCCATGATGCAAGACGGGCACTTCATCAAGACCTGAATTGATGATTCGGAATTGGCACGACAACCTGTTGGCCGACTGAAAATGCGTAGCCATGTAACCGTCAAAAACGGTATCGTTTTTATGGAAACATTGCCCCACACTGTAAACATCGCCGCAGATGAAGACCGAATCACCCAGCCATTGCAAATCCTTTTGCCATAGGTCGAATTGCGTTTTGCGCATATAATAAGGCCTTACCGTTGAAGCTTCTTTTCCCGTAAAGAAATGATACAAAGATGGTTTCTGAAACGAAGAAGGAAAAACCACCGGCTTGTCGCCAGCGACCTCCTCAATGGCTTTGTAATATTGATGTTTTTCATAGAAGCCAAAACGCTCAGCGGCTGGTGTCAGCAGCAGCACACGCATTACAACGATAAGTAAAATGGAAGGCAAGACTATACGGCTGATAAAACGATTCAACTTCAAATCAATCTGACATTTACGATATATCAGGACGACAACGGGAATGGCGCAAGCCATAGTCCAATGTGGCTCGACATGACCACGGAACGAACTGAAAAAGAAGAAAACAAAAAAGCCGATGATGATGAAATACAGGCCACGTTCAAAAGCATCTTTCGGACGATGTTTCACCAACAGATAAACCATGGCGCCGAAAACCAAAGGATTGAAAACCAGCAGCTGATTCGGCAGATATTCCAAAAGATAACTCCATCGGAATGAGGAATTGCGCTGTATCAAATGGTATTTCAGACTTGGAAAATCAGCCTCAAACTGCCACAGAATATGCGGAACATACAGCAATATGGCAAACATTGCGGCCACCCAGAACCTGCCGTCTTTCAGCAAAGACAGATTCGACAGGACAATCAGGGCGAGCAGCAGGGCGGCATGATACTTACTGTACATCATCAAGGCCATCAGCAGGCCCATGAGCAGGGCTTTCGGCCAAGTTGAACCTTTCAGGTAACTTTGATAAACCAAAAGGAACAGTGAGGAAAACAAAATCAGCGAAGCATCGGGCGTGGTGATGAAACCATACACATTCAGCATCACAATGGAAAAAGTTATAGTGAAGAATGTCAATACTTTATCATTATTAGGCGATTGCTCGTCAACAATTTTCCAGGCAACAAAAAGTGTCAAGCATGAAACGATTATCGTGAAAAATCTGACGCCCAAAGTGCCCGAAAAAAGGATACTGCTCAAAAAAGTCATCAGGCCCACCATGGGCGGATGGTCGAAATAGCCCCATGCCAGGTTTTCGCCATACAAGGCATAATAGGCTTCGTCTTCGTGAATCTCGGTAAAAATTCCTTGTAAAAGATTGGTTATGAACCAAATGAAAATGCCAAGGCACAGAAACAATTTCCATCTGTTCGCTTTTTCCTGTGTCATGGCATTTTAGAATAGAAGCAAGAGACGTGGTTGGCGTCTCTTGCTATGAATAACGGTTAAAATCCGAAAAAATTATCCAACATGAATGTTGTCGTTGACGAACTTCATCAACTTCTCAGGATCCTTGCTGAGTTCCTGACGGAGATTGCTGTCGTTGAAGTCGTTGAGGAACTTGATCATGTAATCGACGATAGCATCGGAGAACACACCCTTCGAAGTATAAATCTCGCGGTCCTTGTCGAGCTCCTTAGCAGCAGCAACGCAGCTGTCAGGCAGTTGTTCGAGCGATTCTTGCAACTTCTTGTTCTTGTCGTCGTGGATGTTGACGCCGAGACCGACATAAGTCTTTTCGGCGATTTCAAGAGCGTTAGGCATCTCGAAACCATGACGAGCAGCAGCGCAAAGAGCAGCCATCAGCAGATACATGTCGGCACAACCATCGGAAGCACGCCATTCGAAGGTCTGCTTGTCGCTGAAGTCGCGGTTCGACTTCTTTTCAATAGGGTTGCAGTTGGCAGCCATGTCCTTGCCATTGTTGATCCAGCCGAGAGGCACGCGGACCAAGGCGCTGCGGTTGGAATATGACCAGCAGAGCGAGGTAGGAGCTTCCTGATGAGGAACGAGGCGGAGGAACGACAGTGGGTTAGGATTACCGAAAGCAGGCAGCGAAGTGCCAGCCACCATGTAACCAGCGATAGCCTTCTTAGCGTAGTCGGTGATTTCGCCATTCTTAACCATGACCGACTTGCCATCCTTCGTGAACTTGCAGTGAACATGCATGCCGCTACCAGCCTTGCCCACAGTAATCTTCGGAGCGAAGGTCAAAGTGACACCATATTGGTAAGCCAACTGACGCATGATCCACTTGGCAATGACGAGTTGGTCGGCAGCATCTTCGATGTTGGTAGGCAGGAATTCGATTTCGTTCTGTTCGTAAATCTTGCCATCGTGAGTGAAGTTACCCACTTCCGAATGACCATACTTAATCAGGCCACCAGCTTGGGCGATGAGGCGCATGGCCTCGACACGATATTCGGTGAACTTGTTGAAAGGAGCACTTTCGTGATAGCCTTTCTGATCCGGCACTTCGTAGATTTCTTCGTCATCAGCGATGATATAATATTCCAATTCGCCCATGGTTTCCATTTGCAGGCCTGTGGTCTTCTTGAACACATCGTGAGCCTTGCGGAGAATATATTCAGGTGAGCTTTCGAAAGGTTCGCCATCACGATTGTAGAACGAGCAGAGGATGTCCAAAGTAGGCACCTCGGTGAATGGATTACGGAAAGCGGTCTTGTACTTTGGCACCACATAGAGGTCGCTCTTACCAGCTTCGATAAATGGGAAGAGTGAAGAGCCATCGACGCGTTCGCCAGCCGAAAGGATGTTTTCTAAATG
>JAZQPN010000200.1:0-3273 GCA_045628585.1 Bacteroidales bacterium
CGACCGATGGTGAGGGCGTTACCACTTTGGTGACGTTCAATGGCTGCCCTTTGCGTTGCAAATATTGCCTCAACAAGACATCGTGGGATGCTGCAAAAGGACGATTTTACACGCCCGAAGAACTTTATGAAATCGTGAAAATCGACCAGCTTTATTTCCTTGCCACGAAAGGCGGCGTCACCTTCGGCGGCGGCGAGCCTTTGCTGCAAGTGGATTTCATTAGGGAATTTCGCGCCTTGTGCGGACCGCAATGGAGCATCGTGGTGGAAACCAGCCTCAATGTGCCAGAAGAAAGCGTGATGATGGTTGATGAAGTGGTGGATGGCTATATCGTTGACGTCAAGGATGTGAATGCTGAAATCTATCAGACCTATACGGGAAAAGATAACGCTTTGACTCTGAAAAATTTGGAATGGTTGTTGCAACGTCGTGAGGCGCGAAATGTTGTGGTTCGTGTGCCACATATCCCGAATTTCAATACTGATGCCGATGTGCAGCAAAGCATTGCAACCCTGAAATCGATGGGCGTGACTGAAATTGACGAGTTTAACTATATAATAAGGTAAGCATTATGCCAAAAGGAAAACAAACCTGCAAGATCCTTAAGGAAATCCGCAAGCAGATTGCTGCGGAAAACGACATTGAATTGGTCATCAGTGAATGTACCTATCAAGGCGACTGCTTGGGCACATGCCCGAAATGCGAGGCCGAAGTGCGCTATTTGGAGCGCGAACTTGAAAAACGGCAAAGGCTAGGAAAGGCCGTTGCCATCGCCGGACTTTCGGTGGGCATGTTGGGCGCTTTGCCTGAAGCAATGGCGCAACAGCCTGATACATTAGCCGTCGAACCTAATTGGCAGTTTGACTCGGAAGACTTAATGGGGAAAGTGCCGACTTCAATTCGTGGAAATGTGTCTACTGCTTATTATGTCGATTTAACTTCATGTTTTGAGGAACGCTTTAAAGCAATGAAACATCGTGACTTGCAATGTGAGATTATGGTAATAGATACTTCGGGCGTTTCATCATATAGTTTGCCGTTTTATTGGGGCGGTGAAAACGAAATGCAGAGTTTCGTTTCTGAAAACCTTGCGTCGGTGAAAGGCTTGCAATCGTTTTCGGGTGATATGGAGGTCGCGTTTGTCGTTGAAACCGATGGCCGTTTGTCGCATGTGCGTGTTGAGAAAGGCTTGGAAGATTTTCTCGACAAAAACGTGGCAGCCATTTTCCGCTTGATGCCGGAATGGGTTCCTGCTAAAGTCGTGCTTGATGATGGAACGGAAAAGAAAATCCCTTGCGAGTGCGTACAAAAACTTCATTTTCCATTGATAAATCAGTAAATGCTTTGCCATGCCAAGAGGAAAACGAACCTGCAAGATCCTAAAGGAAATCCGCAAGCAGATTGCTGCGGAAAACGACATTGAATTGGTTATTAGTGAATGTACCTATCAAGGCGACTGCTTGGGTACTTGCCCGAAATGCGAGGCCGAAGTGCGCTATTTGGAGCGCGAACTTGAAAAACGGCAAAGACTTGGAAAGGCCGTTGCCATCGCCGGACTTTCGGTCGGCATGTTGGGCGCTTTGCCTGAAGCGGTGGCGCAACAGCCTGATTCAACAATGATGTTAGATACAATTGAGGAGGAAATTGGTTTAATGGGTTGTGTTCAGGACATTCAGCCAGAATTTGTTGGTGGAGATAAGGCGATGTTAAATTATATCGCGGAAAACATGATGTATCCGCTTGAAGCAAAAAAAGCAAAAATTGAAGGGAAAGTTATTGTTAGTTTTTATGTTGATGTTGATGGCTCCATCGCTGATGCGACTGTTGAGCGTGGAATTGGATTTGGCTGTGATGAGGAAGCGGTGAGAGTGATAAAATCTATGCCGAATTGGAACCCAGGAATGAGTAGAGGTAGGAAAGTTAAGGTTCGCATGGTGCTGCCTGTTACATTTAAACTGTCGTAATTAATAAACATATCTATGCCAAGAGGAAAACAAACCTGCAAGATCCTAAAGGAAATCCGCAAGCAGATTGCGGCGGAAAACGACATTGAATTAGTCATCAGTGAATGTACCTATCAAGGCGACTGCTTGGGCACATGCCCGAAATGCGAAGCCGAAGTGCGCTATCTCGAACAGGAACTGGAAAAACGCCAACGCTTGGGCAAGGCCGTTATGATTTCGGGTTTGGCGTTGACTTCTATGCTCGGAATGTCGTCGTGCGGCAATAATGGTGCCTCGTCAAACAAGGCTTCCAACCCTCAGCCCGCAGATGATGTGGAATTGGCTGCTGATTCGTCTGATATTATTGTTTCCGAGCGCCCTCTTGCTGGCGAATTGGCGGCTGATTCCGTCTCTCCTCGTCCTGCTTTTTCTTCGTTCAATCTTGAAATTCCTGGCGATGTGGTTGATGCTGTCGATGGTTGTGAAATTGCTGTGTCGTCAGAGGAAGAAAAGAATTCGTTGTTGTCGCAAAAGCAGTCAGATCATCATAATATGTTTGAGGCAATTCCTGATGAAGACGAGTGTTTTATGACTGGTGTTATTATTGAACCGGCTGATGATATTGATGCCTATATGTTTGTTGAGCAAATGCCCGAATTTCCTGGTGGTGAGGAAAAAATGATAGAGTTTGTTCAGGATAACGTTGTCTACCCGCAACAGGCAAAAGACGCAGGTGTGGAAGGCCGTGTGTTTGTCGCCTTTATTGTTGAAACAGATGGCAGTTTATCGGATGTGAAAGTCTTACTCGGCATAGGCCATGGTTGTGATGAAGCAGCGGTTGAAGTTGTGCAGTTGATGCCGAAGTGGAAGCCGGGTTTTCATAATGGCGAGGCTGTAAGGGTAAAGAGTTTGCTTCCCATTAGCTTTCAATTGAACAATCCCTCAAACAATTGACATTTTCTCATTCCGTCCCGAAAAAAGCATTACCTTTGCAGCGCAAAAGTCATTTTATAAATGAAAGAAAACATCGTGGATATGATTCGCCAATCGCTTCTCCTGAATTTGCCGAAGGGAGGAAAGGCTTTGCTCTTCGGTTCCCGTGCAAGAGGCGATGCGCGTGATAGTTCCGATTGGGATGTCCTTATTCTTCTTGACAAGGAACGTTTGACGCCAGAAGATTACGACACAATTTCTTATCCTTTGAGGATGTTGGGCTGGGATTTGGGCGAAATGATTAATCCAGTGATGTATACGAATCTGGAGTGGGAAAACTATAAAATGACACCATTTTATTATAATGTTACAAACGATGCAATCCAATTGGTATGAA
>JAZQPN010000201.1:0-5410 GCA_045628585.1 Bacteroidales bacterium
TGTGGCAAGGCATCGAGGTGTGGGGTGACAACAGCACCCACCAGTATGCGGTGAATGGGCACTATGGGCAAGGTTATGTGGAACTGAAGAATGGTGCTACCATTGAGAATGCCGTATGCGCTTTGGAACTGTGGCGACCTGACTACTGGAGCAGCACTGGCGGAATTGTACATGCCACCGATGCCGTGTTCCGTAACAATGCAAAAGCTGTCCATGCTTTGTATTACAAGAACCATCATCCTGTGAACGGCAAGGAAACGGACTACAACGCCAACTTTACACGTTGCCAATTTGTCGTGGACAATAATTTTCTTGGTGACGAAGACCATGTTTTCTACAAGCATGTGGATCTTAACCATGTGCGAGGCTTTAAGTTCCGCGCCTGCGAGTTTTCTGTTTCGGCACCTTCTGACAACATTTCGTATTGGACGAGCGGCATAGCCGCTAATGAAGCCGGATTTTCGGTTTCAGGTTTGTGCAACAGCCTTGTCAACCCTTGTACTACATACGACCAATCCATATTCTTAGGCTTCTTTACTGCAATCAATGCCGTGAGTAGCGGTTCGAAGAGTGCCCCCGCCATCACTGTGACACATTCGCGTTTCGCAGACAATGACTTCGGTGTGTATATGCGCAAACTGAGCCATGCCACCATCCTATCCTGTGACTTTAATGTGAAGCGTCAGGACAACTGGCTCTGTGGCACCGGCATCTTCTCGGAGGGCGTGTTCAACTTCAGCATCGAAGAAAATACGCTGGCTAAGTACAACAACTTCAACGGCAATGGGTATGGCGTTATCGTCAAAGGCTTGGATGACCAAAACCAAATCTACCGCAACAATTATGCTGGTTTGCATTGCGGCAACCTTGCGGAAGGAAAGAATATAATTCAAGGATATTCTTCGAATTATCTTGGCCTAGAATATAGGTGTAATACAAATGCAAGAAACAACATAGACTTTTATGTGCTTAAAGAAGATGGAGAATTTTCCGGTATACAATCCACACAAGGTAGCAGAATTGCCGCTGCTGGGAATACCTTCAGTGATGGAGCCTATCACTTCTATAACGGCGGGGATTTTGTAATCAACTACTATTATTATGATATGCCTGGAGCTGAGAATGAGGAACCGTTGACCTACAATGCCGATAAGTTTGTCCCTATACCCACGGATCAGACGGACGGCTGTCCGTCCCATTATTCCAACGGAAATGAATCGTCGTCGCTTGTTCTCTCAACTGCTCAGAAACAACAGCGAGAGCAGGACTACTATGATGCCTATACTGCTTACAATAGCCTGAAGTCGGTTTATGAAAGTCATGTTGATGGCGGAAGCACGAGTAGTATGTTGAGCGACATCGCTTCGGCTTCATCATCGGACATGTGGAGACTCAGGTCACAGCTATTGGGGGCTTCGCCGTACCTGTCGAGTGATGTTCTATTGGCAGCATCCGACCGTGACGATGTGTTTAGTGAATCCGTTCTGTTTGAAATCCTTCTGTCTAACCCCGATGAATTGAAGAAGGACACGCTGATGAATCATTTGCAGTCGAAAGAGAATCCTTTGCCACAATATATGCGGGATATTCTCACACAACTGTCCCTTGACACAACCCAAACGGTAAAGGCAGTGATGCAAAGTCGTATATCGGCCTATAGGAGAGACTATAGCCGTGCTGCCGGTGACATTGTGCGCAGCCTTGTCAACGACACCGTTTTGAATCTTACGGAACTTCGAGGCTGGCTCGGCAATATGGAGGACATACATGCTGACCGAGACATCATTGCGACATACATTGATGAGGGCGATTTCACTAATGCACTGGCTTTGGCCAACATGCTCCCGACCTTGTACGGACTGACAGGCGTTGAACTTGACGAATACAATGATTATGTCGATTTGATTGAACTCTACCGAGATTTGTATAATGATGGACGTAACGCCATGCAGCTGAACAGGGTTGAAAAGGCCATGGTGGAACACATAGCCGATTACGGTTCCGGCAACTCACAACTCATGGCGCAAGCCATATTGAGCGCAACGGATTGGGAAAGCTATTCGAGTAATGCGTTTGATTGTCCCAATTTGACACTCCCAGAGGGAAGCAAACGCCAAAGCGACGGTTCTGTTATTAATAAGGAAGACCTGGGTTATGCCATGGGTATGCGTGTCTCGGCCAAACCTAATCCTGCAACAACATGGGTTTCGGTTGACTATGCCTTGCCGAATGGTGCAACTAAGGCATCGCTGGATATTGCCAATTCACTTGGTGTGAAGGTGATGAGTGTTGAACTGTCGGGCAACCAAGGACAGAAAGTGCTGGATTTGCGCAATCTTTCAGATGGTGTCTATATCCTGACTCTTCGTTGTGGCGAATATGTGCAGATGAATAAACTGGTTGTTGCGAAATGATTCTAACCACCAATAAAACAGAGGGTGCGCCCGTCGGGGCGTGCCCTCTTGGAATTTTGGAATTAAAGAAAGAGAGGAAACAATATGGAAAGAGGAAAACAATTAAGCATAAAGCTGGCACTGGTGTTGTGCCTGACCTTTAGTGCTGTGGCGAACGCCCAGATACAATTTGGCTGGCAGTATGCCTACGGCAGCATGGAAGATGATGAACCATGGTTTATCTGCAAGACTTCGAGCGGCTATATCGTAGGAGGTGATAAAAGCCCTGACGGAGGTTTTTCTGTCGATTGCGATGATGTGGAAAGCCACGGTTGGATTCTTAAATTAGACGAAACAGGCCGATTGGTGGACCAGCTTTGCACTGATATGGTGCCAACCAACATATCGAAAGCGAAGGGCGACAACCCGTATTATTACGCCTTTGGAATGGTGGGCGTTCCTCCGCACAACTACTCAAATGCCTGTGTTCTTAAGATAGACGAAGACCTGAACGTGATATGGGAACGGGCATTAGGTAATCCAAATGATGATTACTGGCTTGGTTTAAATGGAGATGCCACTGATGATGGCGGCTGCATCGGCACCATTGCGGTGGCCAGTGCAGGCGGCGATGTCAGCCAGCATTTCGGTACCCACACATGGGACGCCTGGGTGTTCAAGTTGGATGAGGACAGCAACATACAATGGGATGTGACCTTAGGCTCATTGGGATCAGAAGAGCCTAGTGGCATCAGGCAGCTGGCATCAGGCGGTTACATGGTTTCGATAGGTGGCAGCACACAGGCAAACGGTTCTATCGGCAGTTGCCACGATTCTCCTGACATTATCTATGGAATAGTAGTGTGGTTGGATGCCAATGGCAATGTGATGGACAGCAGGTGCTATGGGGGAAGCAGAAGGGTTGATCTTTTTAGCACTTTCATTACAATTGATGATGGCTATGTCTTTTTGGGCTATGCCATGTCGGAAGATGGCGATTTGGAAGGTTCGGGGTACCATCTCGGCTATCATCAAGGCAATCCCAGTCTTGGCCCATCCGCAGATGTGTGGATGATGAAAACCGATTTTGACGGCAATGTCATCTGGAGCCGTTGCTATGGCGGAACCGAGCATGATTTTGGAAACATGGTGTTTCAGAACGAAGACGGAGGCTTCACCATATTTGGCAACACGTGGTCAAGGGATGGCGATGCCCAAAGCGCGGCCCAGTTATATGAGCCGATAGGGCCAAATATTCCTGTCAATAAGCCTTGGATTATCCGCACGGATTCAAAAGGCTATCTGATATGGGAAAGGGCTTTTGGTGCCGATGAGGCATCTTACCAATTCTTCAGTTGTGCCACGCGCGACAGCGAGACGGAATATACGTTGGTTTGCAGAGACCCCTGCTATCCTTCGCCGATTGGCGACATCAACTGTCCCAATGTGGTGAACGACTCGTGGGACAACTACTGGGTGTTCCACATTACTGATGTCTTTGATTATGATGAAGTTGTTGAGAACCAAACTGAAGGCCATGGCTTGGTTTATCCAAATCCTGCCAATGAAACGGTGACAATTGAAGGCGTTGAGGCTTGTGACATTGAAATCTACAACGCCCTTGGCCAGTTGGTGAAGACCATGCAAGGCACGAATGAAATCAGCGTGGCAGGCTTGCCCGAAGGGGTGTATGTGCTTCGCATCACCGACGAAAAGGGAAATGCGTTTACGGAGCGCGTGAGCGTGGGGAGGTGAAAGGTGAAAGTGGAAAGGTGAAAGGTGAAAGTGGAAAGGTGAAAGTGGAAAATGGAAAGTGGAAAGGTGAAAGGTGAAAGTGGAAAGGTGAAAGTGGAAAGTGGAGAGGTGAAAGGTTTTCGTGCTGACGTGTTCATGTGTTTACGATGGGAACTTCCCTGGCCTGCGGTTATACCTTCTAAGAGAGGGAAAGGAGAGATAAGACTAATAGAAGTATGCGTGAGACAAAGGATTCTGTGAAGATTCGGCACCTGATGGAGCAGGCTGAGCGTCTGCCGAAGTCGGAGGCTTTGGTGGTTCTGAAGACGTTGCTCGTTACTGTAGCGGAGGAGGATGATGACTGGGACAGGGTGTTGTCCGTTGCCATCGAGCGTGTGGAGGAACGGAAAGAGGTGGTTGAGCGACGAAGTGCCTACAGGATTCCGGAACGTAAGGCTACGACTTTCGTGAAGCTGTTCCGCATCGTGTATGATTTGCATCTTTTTGAGACGGTTGATGGCAGATATGTATCCAACTATGAGGATTTCATTTGTGACCTGGGTCTGTACTTCAACACGGAGATCCGTTATCCGAGGAACTTGCTTTCGTCGGCCAAGCGGACGGATAGTTTCATGGATGTGTTCGATAGGCTGCATGAGCTTGCCCAGGCGTATTATGAGAAAGGGGACGGACTGGATGGTGGGAAGCGGGATGAGGTTCGCGAGCGGCAACAACGCATCGATTTTGATGGTTTTTGATTATACGTACAATTGTAGTATAATTCACCATCCACCATAATGTTTCATTTTTGCCCACGGAATAACCGCCGTGGGCATTTTCTTTATCGGTACCATGAAGGAAGGCCTGGGCACAAAATGAAAGTATTATGTTAGAAAACCTTACCTTTGAACAACTCCCGAATGCCGTCGCGAACATCCTCGACGGCATCGCAGAGCTGAAGAGCATCTGCAACGATATCCGAGACAAGGACTCGGGGAAGGATGTGTTTTTCACGGTGGAGGAGCTGTGCGCCTACCACCCCGACCATCCCTCACAACAGACGGTGCGCCGCTGGAAGCGGCTCGGTTACTTCCCTTATTATAAGGATGAAGAGACGCGACGCGTGAAGTTCAAGAAATCGGAGATTGACGCCTGGATTGCCTCTAGCCGACATGGGTCGCGCCAAGAGTGCAATGCGTTGCATGATGCGCAGATCCTTGCCAGACGCAACCCATTGAAGATGGGAGGGCTTGACGATGAATGATGATCTGAAGGAATATCCC
>JAZQPN010000202.1:0-10314 GCA_045628585.1 Bacteroidales bacterium
TTTTTCACCTGTAAGTTTCTTGCCACACTCTTCATCCATAAGGACAATAAGTGATAACTTAGCCATAGAGTCATACTCGTCAATGGTTGTAAGTTCTGTTTCAGGAGTCAGTGTATTTGCATCCAACTCCAGCATGTCTTCTAATAATGCTATCTTTTCTTCTGTTGTCATAATATTTTATTTTATTGTCATTAATTTATTATCGTCCCATAACCGATTAATTGCTTTTATCTTTATGCTTCCTTTCGATTTTTAAGCATTAGAAATCGGCTTTGACTTCACGAGATTTTTCCACCAGTCAGTTTTAAAAAGAATTGTAGCGCTTTCAATACGTATACACATTTACTTCAATTTAGGAGATGTAATTAACTTTTCCCTTATACAAGAATCATTAATTCATTGCATATTTCAGCATATCTTTATAGTGCCCAGTTTTCCCCAAGAATTCAATCAGTTCAAAAAGAGGGTTATGATTGCCTTCAATGATATCAACTCCATTGGGCGTAACAGCAACATCCCAACCAACAAATCTCATAGCCGGAATATGCTTAGAAGCTTTAGTAAGCACATCTTTCACTTCATCCCAATGCGGAATCGGATAGCCCAACATAATAATATCAGTACCTGGATGCTGCACACATTCTTGACCTAAAAAATTCATTCCGGCATCCTCAACAATTCCATTTTTTACATCAATCGGATAAATGACTCCCCCTGCACAATAATTATCCACAATGGTATCACCCACACCGCATCTTAATATTGCCTTAATAAAATGAACTTCGCCTTGTTTATCCAAAATCGTAAACATTCGAATGGTATTCACCGATTTATTGCCAAATACCATCTGTGGATGCTGCTTTATAAATTCCTCAACAACGACATTTCCTTCTACTATCTTTGCCACAGCTTCTATCATGTCATCAGAAGATTTCAACACATATATTCCTCTGCCCTCCATGTCGTCGATGGGTTTTACAATAACAGAGCCACATTCTCTAATGAATTTCTCAATTCCCACCTTACCTTGCTCCTGAATTTCCTTTGGTCCCATCCACTTTCTATGAACAAACTCATTGAAATATTCATTAAATTCCGACTTGTTTTCTAAAAGATGAATAGCCGAAGGATCATTACAAATATTCATGATTTTTATCCATCCCCGGTAGGTCATGATTTTCGACCGATCAAATGAACGATATTTGTAAAAACCGCCCACACTATATTGCCGAATACTACACCCATATCTAATAATACAATTAGCCATATCAACGTAATGATATAGTTTTGACTTGCCCGTCTGTTTTGAACAGAAATTACTAGCCACTTTAGCCTTATCAACAAATTCTTTTACATTCATGATAATCCAATTTTATTGCATGCAAGCCCCTCCATCAATCAGCAGGCTTGTGCCGGTTATTGTTTTAGTTGCTTCACTTAATAAGAAACAAATAGTGTTTGCCACCTCGTATGGTTCCGAAGGGCCAAGCGGAGCGTTGAAGTCACTTGCGCCTACTGCGGCATTCATTTCACGTGCTTTAATGGCAAGAGGTGTCAACACCTCAGCTGCCATCACAGAATTAACACGAATCTTACGGTCTGCAAGTTCTGCAGCCATACAACGGACAAATGCATCTACTGCAGCTTTGGAGACACAATATTCTGTTTTAGCCTTATAGCCCCTAATGCTGCTGATGGAAGACATCACGACAACACTACCACCTTCAGCAAAATATTTTTTCTTTGTTGCTTGGCGCACTAGTTCCACGAACGAGTAAAAATTGATGTCCATTACCTTACTGAAGCCATCCTTTGTGAGCACATTCAGTGGCTTGCGGCTACTGATACCAGCACAATGCACTAAGCCATGAATCGTACCATACTTTTCCGCAATTGTCTTTATCAAAGGAGCAATTCCTTCGTTTTCGCAAAGATTAACTACATACATGCTATGGCCTTCGCCTTCAAGCATAGCCATTGTTGCATTCAGTCCTTCTTCCGATATGTCCAGCACAACCACCTTGGCGCCAACCTTGCTTGCTGTTACAGCAGTTTCTTGACCGATACCTGAGCCGGCGCCAGTGATAAGGATGTTCTTATTCGACAAATCTATTATATTGCTCATTATTTAGATTTTGTAATGCGGGAAATTAAAATATGCATAATGTCCTTTGAAAATTCTTGCCATGTGGAAAAACTTTACCCTGTGAGATATTTTAAATCCTATTAATTCGTGCAATTTAATCGAAGGAATATTATCGGGTCTGATGCAAGTACCTGTTTTTTTATTTTCATTTTGAGGACAAATGCTTTTCACCATATGATACAAAAGAAATATTGCTATTCCCTTCCTTCTATATTCTTCATTCACAAGAAGCTCTATATGTTCAAAATCACAATTCTTAACTTTAAAGAACATAGACTTATTATCTCTGCAAACTCCATAATGATAGGCAATTATTTCATTATTATCATTAACAATTGCCAACACTTGACCTCCTCTGCGAACACCTTCAAGTATTTGATTGACATTCCACTGGCATTTATAACAATCTTTATTATCGTATGTCAATTTCACTAACTCGCACCCATCAGGTAAAGGGCGCAATAGCTTTTCAGCTTTTTCCAACAACTCTGTTGAATCGGCATACAAAACGTAGAAATCACGAATTGCCTGTTTAAACCTATCTTTTATTTTCATATTAATGATTTTATTTTTGGCCACCATAATCTTTCAGATCCCATTATTTCGAATGTTCCATGATATGCATCATGATTGCCTTCTATTATTTCTACACTTTTATTTGTAATGGCAATATCCCAGCCTATATATCTTACTTGAGGTATCTTCTTGGCTGCTTTGATTACAACTTCTATTACTTGGTCCCACATTGGGATTTTCATTCCAACCACCATCTTATTACAACCAGGATGATAATAATATAGTTTGCTATTTAACACTTCATTTATTCCTGGACCTTCAATAACACCATACTTTATTGAAATAGGGTATGCGACACATCCATCTGCAGTATCAGTTATAGCGCATCCTGTTCCAACACGATATTTTGCTTTTAATACATGGACATCACCTTTCCTGTCAATCATAGTGAATATCCTAAATGTACTAAGTGCAACTGAACCCAAATTGATATCATCATGTGCTTTAATACATTCTTCCACTAACATGTCTTCCGACTTCAGGTGCTTATATAGTACGCTTAAATCCTCTTCAGAAGTTTCGTTCACAATGTGTTTTTCAATTCCTGTTCCGCCAAATGATCTAATAGGTTTTGCAATAAATGCCGGAGTCCTTTTTACAAAATCCTTAAAATCCTCAAGTGAAGATTCCTGCACATACAGCCAGTCTCTTTGCACTAAATCATTGAACAGTTTTAATGCTTCAACCTTATTCTCTATAAAATGGATATAGTCAGGATGATTAAGATTCTTTTGTATCCACATCGATTTTCTTACAGAAAAATATCTTTTTTTTTCGTATGCGGACATTGCGTATCCATTGCTTATCACAAAATAATCTTCTTGGTTAAATCCATAACACAATTTACTTATTGCGGAATCTGCAAGAACGAAAACCCATCCACATTTTCCAAGTCCAATTTCGTGAGCATACGATTTTGCACTTTTGATTATGTTTTTAACTCTATTCATAATGTAAAATGTTTTTATTATATTCACTACCAATTCTTCTTTATAAACTCACCCCAAGGTCTTCCAAACACTTGCAAAAAGTCGTGCCCTCCAGGGCAATTCATTTCAACCAGGTCATATCCCGTCGGAGTAATAGCAATATCCCATCCTACATAACGAGCTTGAGGTGCTGCTATTATAAGACCATTGATGTAGTCCTTCAGTTCTTCGAAGTTCGGCAACTGAAAACCAATCATGGGATAATTACTTCCAGGATGGAAAGAATAAGGACGATTAAGCTTGTCCAAACCGTATTGAGAGCAAATACCAGTTTCAACATCAAAACAGTATCCGACACCACCAGATCCCCAATTATCAACATGAGAACCTGCAAGACCAACACGAAGCATTATTTCCAAAATATGGGGATTCCCATTTTTATCCAACAGAGAATAGCATCGTATTGTATTGAGAGATGATTCATTGATTGCTGCAATCTCAGGAGCATTCACCAAACATTCTTCCATTACAAATGAACTGGACATTCGTGCCTTCATCAGTTCTTCAATAGCAACAGCGTCAGACTCGGTTATCTTCATGACACCATGACCTTGCTCACCATGGTCAGGCTTTGCAATAACAGTGTGATACTTATTGATGAAAGAGATTATCGTTTCTTTACTCGTTTGAGCGTCCACGACCATCCAATCACGTTTTACAAAGGAATTAAACCGCTTATACTCTTCCGATTTACAACCACTAATATTATCAACTCCAATTTCTTTTCTGATTTTCTTATATAGAGCAAAATACCTGTAAATCGTCAAATATCTGTTACGTTCTCTCCCACTTTTCTTGTGAAACTCAAAACGCACATAATCAATCGGACGTGCACCATATCTGGCAAGACACCATACCATATCAAGCATCCACCGTAACCTGCAACCACCATAAGACTCACTTACAATAGATGCTTGTTCCGGGAACTCCGAAAAAGCCTGTTTTATACGGGAAACGATAGACATAAGTTTAATTCTGGAGTTTCTGTATCAAATCCCAAATAGCATTGACTGAATTAAAATTTTCCGGATCGAGTTCGTTGATGCGAATCTGAACGCCAAAGTTATCATCAATCTCAGAAATGATCGACACCACATCAAACGAATCCAAGATGCCGTCATCGATAAGAGCCGTTTCGTTTTCAAAATCGATGTCAGGGCGAATTCCCTTAAGAATCTCAAGTAATTTTTCCATATAGTTATTGTATTTTATTGATTTTCAACAATGATATTGTAGATTTTCCTAAATATTTAAAACCTTTCTTTTGATACATATTTACAGCCGTTTCGTTTTGATGCTGCACCCACAACATGTAGCGGCTTTTATCCGAAACCTTATTCCTTTCGATGAACTCATCAAGCAGACTCTGTCCAACCCGTCTGCCTCTTGCATCTTCCTTGACAGCCACATGCGACAACCAAGCCACATTGTTTTCAATGGTCTGATGAAGAGCTCCTAAGAAATTCCCTTGTCCGTCAAAAGCCATCAGAATGGAACGTTTTTCCAGCAAAGTCGCATAATCCCCCTTCGCTACAAAATCGCCACTCAACCTATCGAACGAAGCATTGAACAATTCCGCTGCTTTTGCCACTTCATCAATATTTTCCGCTAAGCGGATCTCAACATTCGGTTTTGTATCAACATGAAGCATATCACCATATACGCCTGCGTATTGGTCACGCACCAAATTCTTCTGGAATCCACATGACTCGAAATATTTCACAAGTTCATCTGGGAAAAACCTTTCGCCCCTATAAAGGATTTCTATAACCAGGTCGTCTTCCAAATCGAATTCATAATGCTCAGTCAAGTCATTCAGATAATAGTACAACCTTAGTCCTGATGGTTTCCTGACGAAAAGAAATGCATTTTTCTCTACACAATACGCATACAGTTTTCCATCCTTTACCAAAGATTCAGCTTCTCTCTGAATATAATCGTTGCTCAGGCAACCTTTACCGCCATATTCTCCGACAATTTTCAGATATTCATCATATCCTTGAAGCCTATTGATTTTCATACATATTCTTTAATTCAACCCTATCAATTTTTCCATTCAGATTGTACGGCATAGCCTTGAGTTTGATGATGATTTCGGGGAACATATAGACAGGTATCTTATCTTTCACCAAATTGATAATATCCAATTCCTTATCATCTTGTGCCGTATAATACAGCACTATTTTATCCTCCTTCTGGTCAAAGACACAAGCCGCATTGCTGACCTCACCAATGGCGTTAACGGCCACCTCTATTTCTCCCAATTCTATCCTGTTGCCTTTGTGCTTCACCTGAAAATCTTTCCTCGACACGAACTCTATTTCACCTCTTTCATTATACTTCACAATGTCTCCCGTACGGTATATCCTGTCTTCATACAAATCATTCAACGGATTTTGCACAAACACTTCCTGTGTTTTCACCTTATTATTATAATAGCCAAGAGCAACTCCTGAGCCTCTCATGCAAAGTTCACCAGGTTCGCCAACCTTAGCCAATTTGTTTTCGGCATTCAACACAAGAGCCTGCTTGTTTCGGCAACTCTTTCCTATCGGTATGTATTCATCATCATCAAACTCTCTATCCACAATATAATAAGTGCTATCTACCGACACTTCCGTTGGTCCGTACAGATTGGCAAATGTCACATCCGGTAGTTTTTCCATCCAAACCTTCAACTGTTTTGCCGGCATGGCTTCGCCTGCAAAAGTAACTCTTTTCAGGTATTGTGGCACATCCACATCCAAAATATTGCTGTTACCGACCAAAACTATAGCGGAAGTAGCCCATAGAATGGATGTTATCTTTCTTTCATTCAAGAACGGAATCAAATGTTTGGTAAAGGTGAAATATTTCTTGCCAATTACATTCAGCGTTGCGCCTGCTTTCAGACAGATGACAATATCCTTCACCGATCCATCGAAATAAAATGGCGTCTGGTTACCTAGAGCGTCAGTCTCATCAAAATGGAAAGTGTTCACTATCCATTCTGCCAAGTCGATCATGCCACGATGGGGAATAATGACCCCTTTGGGAACACCTGTCGAACCGCTGGTGAAAATAGAATAAACAGGATCCAAATCTATTATCTGTTCCTTTATTCTTTCTAATGCCTGGGCATCACATTTTGTATCAATCACCTGATCATATATAAATCTGACGCCATTGAAGCCAATCATGTCCAAGGTCTTTTCATCAGCCGGAGTGACTGCAATGGCTGCAATGGGATTCAACACATCACTGATTAACTTTACCCGTTCGTAAGGCATCTTGCAATCAATAGGCACATAGAAATTGCCACTGGCCACCGCGCCCATAAATCCGACCAAACCTTCGATTCTCCTGTCCACAAAAACCAAAACCGGTTTTCTCACGACACCATCACAAGCATTGGATATGGCGGTTCCCACATTCTGGGCAAAAGCAAGCCATTGGGCAAAAGTCAAGGAATTCTTATCATCGGCAATGGCTATCTTATCAGGCCATTTGGCAGCAGAATCCTCAAGATAGGAAAAAATATTTGTAACCATTATTTCTTTTCGTAAAGTTGATTTGGATTGGTAATTAAGCCATCTTCATAAATTTGATCATCCTCAAAAATCGGGAGAATATCTTCCGTGTTGATTTCAAACGAAGTCGCACCTAAAGATATGCCGATGCCAAAACCGCAAGCCATCACCTTAATGGTTTTACCATCATTACAATGGCCATAACGGTCGCAAAGCGAAACGATGGCTGACGCTCCAGACGTGTTGCCATAACGGTCAAGCGTAATCGGCATACGTTCAAAATCAATTTTCGTCTTCTTGGCAATCTGTTTCAGAATATACAAGTTAGCCTGATGGAAAGCAAAACAATCGTAATCATCTGGAATTGTTCCTGTTTGAGCGAAGAAATCCTTAATCAGACGCGGCACATCGAATATGGTAAATGTAAAAACAGACGTACCTTGAATGAAGGAGTTCATCAAAGTACGCTCGTTGCCATCCTCACACATTACCACTTCTTCACTGGCATGCAAATTCCTATAACCGCCACCAGGGACAATCATATAGCGGAAACCACTGCCATCACTTCTTACCAAAGCCTTTATTTGGTCATTCTTGTCATCCGTCTTTTCCAAAAGCATCACAGCACCTGCCTCACCAAAGAGCATGGCAGAACTGCGATCAGTAGGATAGACCGACTTTCCTGCAGTGTCACCGACAAAAAGGAGTGCATATCTAATGTCGCCCGAATTCATGATGGATGCCACCGTCTGCATGCCGACCACTAACGAAGAGCAACCAAGACTTATGTCATAACAGACAGCCTCCTGTGGTATGCCAAGACGATATTGTAGCACAAAAGCCGTTGATGGCCTTCTATAGTCTGGGCTGTGCGACGAGAAAATCACAGCACCAATCTCTTCCGGCTTTACCCCTTTCTTGGCAAGCAATTCCTGGGCAGCACGAAAGCCCAAATCGCTACAAGTCTGATGTTCACTCGTGCGACGTGAAGCACACACGCCCGTCATCTGCATAAACTTTTCCACTTCCTCATCGCCAAAAAGCGACTTGAAAGATTCCACTTTCACCTCATTGGAGGGCACGGCACAAGCCACACCAGCCACCTTAATATTATTATAACTGAAAAATGCCATACTTAAAAATCCATTTTCTTTGCAGGATTACCAAAGACTTTGGTTCCTGGTTTAACATTACTAATGACGACACTGCCAATACCGACGTATGCATCATCCCCTATTTTTTTTGAAGGTGCAATTGTGACCCCGCTTGCTACATAAACTCTTTCACCAATCTGGACATGGCCATTGATACTGCACCTTCCACTTAAAGTGGAGAAACTGCCAACGCATGAATCATGACCGATACCAGAACCTAATACAGAAACGAAATCCCCGATTTTCGTATCAGGATTGATATTGCTTCTAGGCGTGACAACAACACCCTCACCAATTACAGCGTACTTGTTGACAAGAGCTGTCGGATGTATTAATGTCGCAAATTTAGCACCTCTCTCTTTCAGCATGGTAACGATCCGATATTTCACATCAGGAAAAGCCAAGGCACATGCATAATATTGTTTGTCCGAAGGCATCCAATCCTGAATTGCGCCAATTATTCCATAATCGCACTTACAGCCATCAAGTGCATTGGGATTATCATCAATAAATCCAAGAATATTCCACTCTGGTGTTTCCTTATTGATATCTTCAACCCATTGCACTAGTTCCCGCCCAAATCCACTAGCACCAACAATTATTAAATCTTTCATAACCAAATCAATTATTTCCATTAAAAGCTTCGCAAGTAGCAGCGGTGCCCGAATTGACATTGATATCCTTCCGTATCAGCACATTCTTTATGGTGATGAAGATGACTTTGATATCCGTCAACAACGTGCAGTGGTCGACATACCACACATCCAGTTCGAATTTTTCCTTCCAACTGATGGTATTGCGCCCGTGGCATTGCGCCCAGCCGCTGATACCAGGCCTCACCTCATGACGACGATGTTGCTCAGCATTATATAAAGGCAAATATTTCACCAGCAAAGGTCTCGGTCCAATCAGACTCATGTCGCCTTTGAATACATTGATGAGTTGCGGCAACTCGTCCACCGAAGTGGAGCGCACAAAACGGCCCACTTTGGTCAAGCGTTGTGCCTCGGGCAAGAGCTTGCCCTCAGCATCGCACTCATCGGTCATGGTCTTAAACTTTATGACCTTGAAAATCTTTTCATCCCTACCCGGGCGTTCCTGGAAGAAGAAGGCGCCAGCGCCTTTGTTGGCGAAATGGAGGAAGATAGCGACAAGTATCAGGAACCAGCCGATGCAGAGCAGGGCTATGCCTGAGATGATAATGTCTAATAGACGTTTGAAAAAGTGTTTATACATGACTAATTATTTTATTATATGTATGTCCCACCGTGTAGTTATCCAAGAAGAACTGATACCCTCTATCCCCCATTTGACGGATGTCGGCGGCCAGCATCTTATCCACACAGGCGGTGAAGGCTTCCACACTATTGCTTGGGCACCAGAATCCGTAACCATTGGCTTCGGCAAGTGACCCCGTATCACAGTTCGGGTCGGTAGCGGCAATGATAGGCTTGTGTTGCATCAGGTAGGGCAAAAGCCGTGAAGGGTAGTTCGGAATGGTGAAACGGTAATCCAAAAAGATCAATCCTATATCGCAGGAATCGACCAATTTGTCATAGTCCGCTTTGGGAATGAAGCTGAACAGCGAGACGCTCTTTGGCTGCACTTTCTTGTGCCATGCCTCAATCTTGCCATATTCCGTGCCGCTGCCAACCACCACGAAATGGCAGTCTTCCCTGTCCTTGTTGGCCTCAAGACAATCCATCAGGAAAGGTATGCCCTGCGGCTTGCCCAAGTTCCCACCGTAGATGAAAATCGGTTTGTCGACCGGGAGATGGTATTTGCTTCTAATCTCAGCCACCTGTTCCGGGCTTGGCGCCACATAATCCATGGCTTCGCATGAATTCGGAGCCACCTCCACTTTTTCAGGATTCACCTCAGGGTTATGCGCCAAGACATATTTCACATTGGCAGGGCTCATGCAACCGATATAATCCGAC
>JAZQPN010000203.1:0-4243 GCA_045628585.1 Bacteroidales bacterium
ATCCTGAGTGAAACTTGCTTCCATTGTTACTTCTGCTGGATCAACACCGAGCTTTTCAGCGATAATCGGTACAATTTCATTTAAAATTTCTGACATAGCTTTCAATTTTAGTGTTTTACAAGGGCGCAAAATTACGACTTATTTCCATTCAAAAAACCACTTTTTGTCATCTTGCAGATAATCAATGGTTTAAAAAATAAAAGCGACCGCATCAATGCGCCAAATTTTCTCTCGTTTAATTTTCGCGGCAAAAATAAGACTTTTTTTGAAAGCAAGGAAATTTTTGAACAAAATGACGAAGTTTGCACTTAACTTCGTACTTTTACCACTTCAAATGGCAATACTATGGAAAATCAAAAGAAAAAACTGTTTCTTTTAGATGCTTACGCACTGATATACAGGGCTTTTTTTGCTCTTAACAAGAATCCGAGAATCAATTCGAAAGGTGTCAACACATCGGCTGTGATGGGTTTTCTGAACACGCTTTACGAAATTCTGAAAAACGAAAAACCGACGCACATCGGCGTTGCTTTCGATGTTTCGTCGCCTACGCAACGCCAACAGGAGTTTCTCGATTATAAGGCTAATCGAGAAAAAATGCCCGAAGACCTCCGTGCTTCCATACCTTATATAATTAGGCTGATTGAAGCCTTCAACATCCCGATTTTTGCCGTCGAAGGCTACGAGGCTGACGATGTCATCGGGACTTTGTCGAAAAAAGCTGAACAGGCAGGATTCATTACCTACATGATGACGCCCGACAAAGATTTCGGACAATTGGTCACCGACAAAGTGATGATGTATAAACCTGCCAAATTCGGTGAACCGGCTCAAATTTGGGGACCGAAGGAAGTCTGTGAACGCTACGGCATCAAGGAACCGAAGCAACTGATTGATATTCTCGGTCTTTGGGGCGATGCTGCCGATAATATTCCAGGAATTCCCGGCATCGGCGAGAAGACGGCATCGGCTCTTGTGGCGCAATATGGCAGCGTGGAAAACCTCATCGCACACGCCGATGAACTAAAAGGAAAGCAAAAGGAAAACGTCGTGAATTTTGCCGACCAAGGCATGATGTCGAAAATGCTGGCCACCATCAATACGGAAGTGCCTGTGGAATTTGACGAAGATCTGCTTACGGCAAAAGAACCCGATGTGCCAAGCTTAATGGCGCTGTTCGAAGAATTGGAATTCCGCACTTTTGCCAAGCGTTTTTTGGACGACAGAAAGAAATCACAGCCCGATGAAAATGCTGTGAAAACCGTCAAGGAATCCGCTCCACAACCAACTCAATCGGGACAATTTGACTTGTTCAGTCAAGCGGAAGAATCTTCGGCAGATTTATCATTGTTTTCCGACAAGGATTCTGCCAAAACACTGGACCACAATTATATCCTCGTTGAATCGGAAGCCGAAATCCAACAATTGGCAAATCGGCTTTCCATGGAAAAGCATGTCGTTTTCGATACCGAGACCACCGGAATTGATGCCTATTCTTCCGATTTGGTCGGCGTTTCGTTGGCCGTGAAAGCGCACGAAGCCTGGTATATTCCCATGCCTGCCGATTATGAAAGTTGCCTGAAAAAAGTCAGCTTGTTGAAACCTTTGTTGGAGAACGAAAACATTCTGAAAATCGGGCAAAATCTGAAATATGACATTTCCGTGTTGCGGCATTACGATGTTAAGGTCAAAGGCCCTTTGTTTGACACGATGATTGCGCACTATCTGCTTGAGCCTGAGCAACGTCACAACATGGATTATCTGGCCGAAGTCTACCTGAATTATCTTACCATTCCGATTGAAGACCTCATCGGCAAAGGCCGTGCGCAACGCACCATGCGCGAAGTGCCTGTTGAGACCGTCAAGGAATATGCTGCCGAGGACGCTGACATCACATTCCAACTGTATCAGAAACTGCTGCCAATGCTGAAAGAAAACGGCATTGAAAAACTGTTTTACGACATTGAGATGCCACTTGTTCCAGTTTTGAGCCAGATGGAAGCCAACGGCGTGAAAATCGACAGCGAGAATCTGAAACAAATCAGCGATGAGTTTGGGGAAGAGATTCAAAGCATTGAAAATCAAATCTATGAATTGGCAGGGACGCAATTCAACATAGGTTCGCCGCGACAATTGGGCGAGATTCTTTTTGAAAGGCTGAAGATTGACGAAAAGGCAAAAAAAACCAAGACGGGCCAATATGCCACGGGGGAAGACGTGCTGCAGAAACTGGCATCAAAACATCCAATCATCAACTTGATTCTGGATTACCGCTCGTTCACAAAACTGAAATCAACCTATCTGGATGCCCTTCCGGCTTTGATAAATTCCCGCGATGGTTTGATTCATACATCTTACAATCAAGCGGTTACGGCGACGGGCAGATTGAGTTCCAACAATCCCAACTTGCAGAACATTCCAGTCCGAACCGATAACGGAAAGGAAATCAGAAAAGCATTCGTGCCACGCAATGCGGAATACACCTTGCTGGCCGCCGATTATTCGCAAATCGAACTGCGCATCATCGCTCATCTCAGCGGCGACAAGGCTATGTGCGAGGACTTTAGGTTAGGTCACGACATTCATGCCGCCACAGCCGCCAAGGTGTATCATCTGCCTTTGGAAGAAGTGTCGAAAGAGCAGCGACGCAAGGCAAAAGCCGTGAATTTCGGCATCATCTACGGCATGTCGGCTTTCGGTTTGGCTGAGCGGCTTGGCATTTCGCGTGGCGAGGCCTCCGACATCATCAAGATGTATTTTGAAGAATATGCCGGCATCAAGGAATACATGAACAGCAGCATTGTTTTGGCGCGAGAACGTGGTTACGCCGAGACCATTTTGGGCCGCCGCCGCTATTTGCGCGACATCAATGCATCGAACAGCGTGGTGCGCAATTTTGCCGAGCGCAATGCCATCAACGCACCGATTCAGGGCAGTTCCGCCGACATGATAAAAATCGCCATGAGCAACATTCACAAGGAATTGGAAGCAAGAAACATGCGCTCAAAGATGATTCTGCAAGTGCATGACGAACTCGTTTTCGATGCCCATCTCGATGAACTTGAGCTGCTGAAATCCATTGTGGAAGACAAGATGGTGAATGCCATGCCATTGTCGGTTCCCGTCATTGTGGAAATGAATACGGGAAGCAATTGGTTGGAGGCACATTAAGCCGCATTTTTTGCGGTTTATTCGTCGCAAACCGAATTTTTGTATCCGACGGTTTTCTTCAAAATTACGCCGAAAAGAATTTTTTTCATTATTTTTGCCATCAAATTTCCAATTATGGCCATTCCAAAGGAAAAAGTTGAAGAAATATTGCAAGCCGCTCGCATTGAGGAAGTTGTCGGTGAGTTTATGACCTTGAAAAAACGCGGGTCAAATCTCATTGGCTGCTGCCCCTTCCATAACGAGAAGACGCCTTCGTTCAATGTGAATCCGGCACGCAACATCTTCAAATGCTTCGGCTGCGGCAAGGCTGGCGACTCCGCCAAGTTCCTTATGGAGCACGAGCATTTCACTTATCCCGAAGCCTTGCGCTATCTGGCCAAGAAATACAACATAAAGATTGAGGAAAAGGAACTTTCGGCGGACGAAATTATGGCGCAAAGCCACCGCGAGAAAATGTTCAACATCAACGATTTTGCCAACAAGTACTTCACTGATTCACTGTGGAATAACGACGAAGGCAAAACCGTTGGACTGGCTTATTTCCGCGAACGCGGTTTTCTCAATCCCATCATCGAACGCTTTCAGCTGGGCTACTGTCCGAAACCTGAAGATGCCTTCACTTCGCACGCCATCAAAAATGGCTATTCCAAGGAGTTGCTCATGGAAATGGGCCTCACCAAGGAAGGCAAAAACGGCCTTTACGATTTCTATCACGGCCGTGTCATGTTCCCGATTCACAATGTGACGGGCAAGGTGGTTGGTTTCGGCGGCCGCACCTTGTTCACCGATAAGAAAATCGCCAAGTATTTCAATTCGCCCGAATCGGAAATCTACCAGAAGAAAGACACGCTTTACGGCATCTATTTCGCCAAATCGGCCATCGTGAAAGAAGACTGCTGCATTTTGGTGGAAGGTTATTTCGATGTCTTGCGAATGCATCAGATTGGCATTGAGAATGTTGTGGCAAGTTCGGGAACTTCGCTGACCATGGAGCAAATCAAGCTGGTGAAGCGTTACACGAAAAACATCACCATGCTTTACGACGGCGATGCCGCCGGATTGCATGCCGCCT
>JAZQPN010000204.1:0-2626 GCA_045628585.1 Bacteroidales bacterium
TGTTGTCAATCTGATTGGTGATTTCAAATGAATTGGTGAAAGTCGTGGTCTTGTCGCCCGATTGCGTTACGCTGACCATCATGTTGTAAGTGCCGAATGCGCTCGGTGTCCAGACATTGTAATAATAGCCATTGTCCGGATTATCGGGATAATCGGTGTGCAAGGCAATTTGCTGACCGTCAATTGAGCAAGTAATATCCGTGAACTTTATGACTTCGGGGTGTTCAATGTATGCCGAAACCACAAGCATCACTGGATGAAGAGCATCCATATAGACTTTCGTGCCATCGAAAGGACGGCGGATTTTCACTTCAGGTTCGTAGGCATACGGGTCGACGACTTCAAAAGTCTTGACGACATCAGGAGCAGGAAGCCACTGGTCGTTTCCGGCTTGCGAAGCCTTGAGTTTCACGATGCCCGTTTCGTCCGTCAAAGTCAGCACATTGCCGCTGATGGTGGCCGGACCTTCCATCATTTCGAAACTGACAGGCAGATTTGATGATGCAGTAGCCGTCAAGGTAATCGGATTGTTGAAAATCAGCTGATTCGGAATGTCTGCCATATCAATGAGTTGTGCATTGCCATCGGGTTGCTGACGGACAAGAATGTTGTCGAAAGCGCCAGTTCCGCCTTGTGAATGGAAATAAACGCCATCCCAAACCTGATAGTCCGACATATTGCCTGAACCCGGCGTAAGGTGCATGTTGACATTGGTGGCAGCCGCCTGCTGAATCCATTCGCCATCGCAGTTTGGCATCACGAAAACCGTGACAGAACCTTCGCCATCGAAAGCGCCGAAATCGAACGACATTTTGTAACGCGCCCAGCCGCCTTCATCATAATCGAAGGCAACGGAAGTGCCATTGGGCAGATTCAAAGTAGAGTGATTTTCAGCACCTTCCTGCTTGATTCGGATATACACACCGCCATCGCTTTCGGTCATGCCGGGAAGAATGTTACCGTCGCCATCGCCATCGAAACCGACACCGAAGAAACAGCCCCACCAGTTGCGTTGCACATCGATTTCAAAATCCATGATGCCGCCATTCTGGAAAGAGAAATTGAAATTTGGACTTGCCTTTCGGGTAGCGGTGCGACCCACGCCCGGACCGCCATAAGGATACCAAACGCCAATGCTTTCATCGGGCGTAATGCCCCCATCGGCAGTGTAATCGACATCGAAATCCTGCGATGAACCAGCAGTCTGGTAATGCGTCGACCAGCCATCCTGACCATTCAAGCACTGCGTGCCCGTCTGCAAGCTGTTGAAATCGTAAATGTATTCGACCTGAGCCTTTGCCACAAAAGCGAAGACAAGACTGAGAACAAGTAATAATGACTTTTTCATATTGGTAAGTATTTGAAAATCTATCTATTTTGGGTGCAAATATAGGTAAAAAGTGCTGTTATTTTCATTATTTTATAAATAATTGAATAACTGATAATTATAACGAAGACCTGTTTTTCATTTGCTATTTGCATTCATGCCTTCATTTTGCAATGACAATGCCCAACTCTTTGTTGAGTTTCAAACGGATGTCGTCGTAATCCTTCTTTTGCTTCAGCAGCATGAATTGGTCGGCGATGTCGTCGGCTGTCTTCAGTTTTTCCTCGATTTCTTTCTGTCGGCTCTCGATAACGAAGTCTTTGTAGCGGTAAATGGTTGACTGGACAGCCATTTTCAGTACATCTTCCTCTTTCTTTACGAAAATGCCGTGATTTTCCCATTGGTCTAATTTGTAAGGCGTTGAGAGCAAATCGGCGGCCAATTGCGCAATGTCGGGGTCTTCGTGCGAAACGAAAAACTGGTCATCGGGAATGTTGTTGTCATCGATGGCCTGATTGAAAATGTTGAAAATCTTGCGGTTGGTTTCGTTTATGAAGGCGATGCCGTCGTTTAGTATGTCATCAACAATGAGCTGTGCGATGGAAAATTGCTCCGTGACCAGATTGCCGTTTTCGTCTTCGCGTTCTTCCGAAAAAAACGTATTGCCATACATGAGCAGGAATTTCACCAGTTCGCGTTCCTGATAATAACCGGCAGGCAGCTGTTCCTCAATGTGTTCCTCTTCTTGCTTTGGCGCAACGGTTTTTTCTTCGGGCAAAGCCTCGCCTTCTTGCCCAAGTTCTTTCTTAAACTTGGCTCTCAGCAACTTGTTGAGTTCGTTGGTGAGGGTCTGCTCAGGCATATCGAGCAACCGGCTGCACTCCTTGACGTATGTGACGCGGAAAATATTGTCAGGAATGACGGAAATGGTCTCCACAATGTCGCGAATCACCTGGCCACGCTTAATCGGGTCGTTTTCAGCATCTTTCAGCAGCAATTCCGTCTTGAAGCGCAAGAAATCCTTGGCATTGTCGTGCAGATACTGCTTGACTTCATCGACTGAAAAATCTTTTCCAAAAGTGTCGGGGTCGTGTTCGGGAGGCAGCACCACCACGCGCACGTTCATGCCTTCGGCCAGAATCATGTCGGTGCCACGCAAGGCGGCATGCAATCCGGCGGCATCGCCGTCGTAAAGCATGGTGATGTTTTTCGTGTAACGCTTCACCAGCTTGATTTGCTCCATGGTCAGCGAAGTTCCCGAACTTGCCACAACATTCTCAATGCCAATCTGATGCATTC
>JAZQPN010000205.1:0-1641 GCA_045628585.1 Bacteroidales bacterium
ATGGGATGCGGTTTTTCTTTCGATGGCCATCAAGGGAAGCCCTGTCTATAACATTTAAAATCGCACATCATGCAAAACAACTCTCAACCCGTTTCGTTTGAGCAACTGCCCGAAGCAGTTGGCAAACTCATGGACGACATGACCGAAGTCAAGGCCTTCTTGAAAGACCTCTCCAAGCAATCCTTTTCAAAAGCCCCTGAATGGATGAGCGTCGAAGACCTCATCAACTATCTGCCCGGACATCCTGCCAAGCAAACCATCTATTGCTGGGTGTGGAGAAAAGCAATCCCTTATCACAAAGCAGGCGCAAAGCTCCAGTTCCTCAAATCCGAAATTGATGCCTGGCTGATGGGGGAATCCTTCGGCATCGATGAAAGCAACGATGAAATCCGCATCCCTGTAAAAGCCCGCAAAGGTTCATCGAAGAAAGGAGGCTCCAAATGACCAAACCCATCAAAAAGAAAATCGTCCCTGTGCCAAATATCGAGAAGCACATTGCACTTGCCAAGGACGAAGACGGCAACGCACTTGTTTTCACCGACCTCATTTCCAAAAGTGAACTCATGCAAACAATCGATCTGTCAGAGCGCACCATCGACAACTGGCGCGAAAAAGGCACTGTTGCCTCCACAAAAATCGGCGGCAAAGTCTTTTTCCTCATTTCCGACATCAACCGCATCTTAAACAAAAACATCAGGAGGAAAGACCATGAATCCAAGTGAACCCACTTTCTCAATGTTCCTGGCACCCATTGCCAACACCACCCCGAAAGCAGCTGTCACGCTCCGCGATGTCTTTTCCTACATCACAAGCGATGTGGCCAAAGACAGCACCTCGCGGCTTCGCTCGCTCGCTGCCGAACAACGCGCCAAGTTCAAGGCTTCTCACTTCGACTATTGCACTTTCTCAGGCATCTACTCAAAGCGCAGCGTCAAAGGCTTGGTTGCGCACTCCGGCCTTATCTGCTTTGACTTCGACCATCTTACAGATGTCGAAGCCTCATTCAACACGCTCATCCTCGACAGGTATTTCCCCACGCTGCTCCTTTTCCGCAGTCCGTCGGGCGACGGCCTCAAATGGGTCATTTCGATGCGTGAGGCTTTCAGCCATCGCGCTCCGTATTTCCCCAACGACAACCTCATCACTTACCACAGCTTCTTTTTCTCCGCCGTCGCTCAGTACCTTCGCGACGCCTACGGTTTGGAAGCCGATGAGCAATGCAAGGACATTTCCCGCGCCTGTTTCCTCCCATACGACCCAAATGCCTATCTAAACGCCAATATGTTATGACCAATGCAAAACCGACATATTATCCGCAGCCCAGCGAAACAGCCGCCAAAATCGAAGCCCTCACAATTCTTGTCGAGGCTTCCCAAACCGACATCGCGCCCACCTACAGCGAATGGCTCGCCTTGGGCTTCGCCCTCGCCGATGCTCTGGGTCTCGATGGTGCTTCCTATTTCCACCGCCTCAGTCGCTTTTATCCGCAATATGACGAGGAAAAAGCGCAAAAACAATACGAAAAATGCCTGAAATCGAAAGGCTCTGGAATAACGGTCGCTTCGCTTTTCTATCTCGCCAAGCAGCACGGCATCAGCTATTTGCCAAAAGGCATCGGCACAGAACCCGACTACAAAACGC
>JAZQPN010000206.1:0-1735 GCA_045628585.1 Bacteroidales bacterium
ATTATGGCAAGGCTTTTGAAAATAAGCAAGTGGTTAAGATTGTGAAAGTTAAGTAAAATAAGAGAATCTATTTTGAATAATTCGTTTTTCGTATCAAAAGATTTTGTATCTTTGTGCCAAATGAATTTTTGAATTAAAAGATACACATTAACAAATGGAGAAATTATTGTTACTAGGCGATGAAGCCATTGCTCAAGGCTTTATCGATGCAGGCGGCAGCGCGATAAACAGCTATCCAGGCACGCCTTCAACCCAGATTACAGATTACGTCAGAAACTCAAAGGAAGCCAAGGAACTTGGTATCAAGGCCAATTGGTGCGCCAACGAAAAGACGGCTCTTGAAGCCTCTATCGGTGTGGCTTACGCCGGCAAACGTGCCATGACTTGCATGAAGCACGTCGGTCTGAACGTGTGCGGCGACCCATTCATGAACTCAGCCATCATCGGCACGAAGGGCTTGCTCATCGTTGTTGCCGACGACCCGAGCATGTTCTCGTCGCAGGACGAACAGGACAGCCGTTACTACGGTCACTGGGCCATGATTCCAATGCTGGAACCATCAAACCAGCAGGAAGCTTACGACATGGTTCACTTCGGCTACGAACTGAGTGAAACTCTCGGCACACCAGTGCTTTACCGCATTCCTACCCGTTTGGCTCACAGCCGTTCAGGTATCGTCCGCAAGCCGGTCCGCAAGCAGAACGAAATCAGCGAACCTGCTGATGCCAAGTCGTTTGTGCTGCTCCCAGCCAATGCAAAGCGCCTTTACAGAACCTTGATCGACAAGCAGCCGAATTTCATGAAGGCTTCTGAAGAATCAGGCTACAACAAGTATTTTGAAGGTGAAAACAAGAAATTAGGTATCATCACAACGGGTATCGCTTACAACTATTTGATGGAAAACTTCGCCGATGGCAAGTGCCCTTATCCGGTTGTGAAGGTCACGCAATATCCTTTGCCATACACGATGATCAACAAGCTGTATGACGAATGTGACGAAATCCTTGTCCTCGAAGACGGTCAGCCGTTCGTTGAAGAACAGGTGAAGGGTTTCCTCGGCAAAGGCAAGAAAGTCATGGGCCGTTTGGACGAAACCATCCGCCGCGATGGCGAACTGAATGCCGAAAAGGTGGCTAAGGCTCTCGGCATGAAGGCCGCTGGCGAATACACGGTTCCTGAAGTCGTCGTCAATCGTCCTCCGGCGTTGTGCCAGGGTTGCCCTCACGTCGACAGCTACACGGCTTTGAACGCTGTCATGGCTAACCACAAGGGCGGCAAGGTGTTTGGCGATATCGGCTGCTACACTTTGGGCTTCAACATGGGTGCTATCCAGACCACCGTTTGCATGGGTGCTTCAATCACCATGGCTAAGGGTGCTTCCGAAGTCGGCATCTTCCCAGCAGTTGCAGTTATCGGTGACGGTACTTTCGGTCACAGCGGCATGACAGGCCTGCTCGACTGCGTCAACGAAAAGGCTAACGTCGTCGTCATGATTCTCGATAACGACATTACGGCTATGACAGGCGGTCAGCCTTCATCGGCCAACAACAAGTTGCGCCAGATTTGCGAAGGTTTGGGCGTTGCTCCTGAACATATCCGCGACATCAATCCGCTGCCAAAATTCCATGAAGAGAACGTGAAGATCATCGAAGAAGAAGTCAACTACAATGGCGTTTCGGTCATCATTCCTCACCGCACTTGCTTGGTGGAACTCAAAAAGCATCTGAAGAAATAA
>JAZQPN010000207.1:0-6380 GCA_045628585.1 Bacteroidales bacterium
TTATATCGCGATAGAAGGTACGATAGGTGCGGGCAAGACCACTTTGGCTACGCGCATTGCCAACGATTTCAACGGGAAGCTTGTCCTTGAGGAGTTTGAAGGCGACAAGAACCCGTTTTTGCCTTTGTTTTATAAGGAACCAGATAAGTATTCTTTCCAATTGGAGATGACTTTTTTGGCCTTGCGTTTTCAGCAGTTGAAAGACAAGTTGAGCAATCTTGACCTTTTCCACGATTTCATCATCACCGATTATTATGTGGCTAAGTCGCTGATTTTTTCACGCAATAATTTGCAGGATTTGGAGTATCAGCTGTTCTCCCGTTTCTTCAACATCATCTTTTCAGATATGCCAAAGCCCGAACTGTTGGTTTATTTGTATTCGGATGTGGAGCGGCTTCAGCAGAATATACGCAAGCGTGGACGTAGTTACGAACAGGAAATCAGCGATGACTATTTGAATGATATTCAGGAAGGTTATTTCGAGTTTTTGCGTCAGCAGCAAGGCAATATGCGTATCTTGATTTTAGATACCAACAAACTTGATTTCGTGGCTAACGAAAAGGATTATCAGATGATTCTTGATGCCATTGATCGACCTTACGATATTGGCATTCATCGCGTTTCTTTCTGATTTTTTTGGTTTTATGAAAACAAAAAAAGCCGCCAATTGGCGGCTTTTTTCAGTATCTGTCTGGTATCGATTATTTGTCGATATAGACTTCAGCGCGACGGATCAAAGGAAGGATTTCGTTTTCCAGTTCAGGATAGATAGCAATCATTTCCTTGATGGTCTGTTCTCTGTCGCTTGACTTGTTGATGTTGTTGACGATAGCGTCCTTGTCAGCGAGGTTCGAAGCTTGGACGAGTTCAACGAACTTATCCCAGTCAGGACCATTGCCCTTAGCGTTGAATTCATAGTTCTTGGCATCCTTCTTAGCCTTCTTCATCTGAGCCTTGATGTCTTTTTGGGCAGCAGCAGCGCGGTCGTCAGCAAGACCGTTGTTGTGGTCGAGTTCACCTTCTGGTGAAGCCCAGCCTTCAATTCTGAAGCCCTTAACTTCTTCACCAGCGTTGATCTTTTCGTTCAAAGCTTTTCTTGCAGCCTTTGTGAGGTCGTTGTTGCGGACAACGTCTGAATCCTTTGCAAAGTAGTAAATGAAGTCAGGAGTAACGACTGGTTCCGGTTCTGGTTCCGGTTCTGGTTCAACAGCTGGCTTGGTGGTGACGATGACGCCATCAGCAAGTTTTCTTTCGCCGCCCTGTGTGAAGTAAGCGTTCTTCACGATTTCGTCCTGGGTAGGATAGATTGTGCCGTCGTAGACATAGAACATAGGATTGCCCATGAGTTCGCTGTTTTCGATTTCAGGAACGTAGTCGATGCAGTAATTCTTTGTGAATTCACCACCGTTCTTGTAGCTGACTCTGAAGTCGCCTTCGCCCTTAACCTTTTCGCCAACGAATGTGATAGGGTCGAGGTTGATCTGGCCGCCTGTGTAGCTGAGGTAAGGAGTCAGGTTCATGACAGCCTGCTTTTCGAAGTATTCTTCTGGGATGGTAACGATAACGTCGAAGCAAACCTTGCCGTCCTTTTCAGTCAGAGGATCCGGGTTGACCCTCATGGTGATTTCCTTTGATTCGCGGGCCATCTTTTCAATGTCGCAAGGGTTGTTGAACTTGAAGCGGAGGCCGAGGTTCAGCTGGCTGTACATATCGTTGATGTACTGGATGTCATCTTTAGGAGCCTTAACAACCTGGTCAAGGTTGTCTTTGCCAGCGAAAGCGTAAGTGTAGTCAATAAAGATGTCGAACTTAGGAGCAATGTTGAAGTTGATTTCAGCACCTACAGGGATGGTGTAGGTCATGTCGCGGTCAGTCTTCTTTTCAACAATGTTGTTGGAACCGTCTCTTTCAGCAGAATTGATTTGCTGAACAGCACCAGCATGGTAGAAAATGCCACCGATACCGACGTGAGGGTTGAAGTTGATGACTCTTCTCGGATTGTAATTGAACATGTTGAAGAGGTTGAAAGTCAAATTCAAGCTACCTTCCATGTAAGTGGTTCTGTCATCCTTTGAGGTGTTGCCAAGTGCTAAGTTGGATGAACCATCGTATACAGGATTGTCGATGATTGACAGCAGTTGTCCTTTCTTGAAACCGGACAGTGAACCGGTTCCGAATTTGCCATTCAGGCCGATAACTTTACCAAATTGGTAGCCGACACCGACTTGACCGTCGAAGTTCTTCAGCAAATAATCCTTGCTGTTCTGGAAATCTTCGAAAAACCAGCCTTCGTAGTTGGCCAGGTCTCCGTGGTTGATTGAGAAACCACCTTCTGCGAAAATGTACCAATACTTTTCGACTGGTTTCTTCGATTTGCCTTCCTGAGCATAGAATGTCAGAGGAAGAAGTGCCATGACGACGAGCATCACGAGCTTTGAAAACGTCAAATTTCTCTTCATAACGTTAATGTGTTAAGTTTGTAATGATTATTTAATTAATTAGTTTATAACATTTTACAATATTCTGCTCTGCTTTTTCCAATGGGTTTGGCATTGTCTGCCGCTGGAAAAACCCATGAATTAGCGAACAAAAATAGAAAATAATTTGATTGACAATGAATAATTTGAGATTTTTTTTCATGAAAAGTGATTTTTTGACAATCCCGATTTTGGGAGTATTAATTACTAAGGTGCAATTGCTCAAAAACTTTCCACATCACGATTCCGGCACAAACTGAAACGTTGAGCGAATGTTTCGTGCCTTCCTGCGGCAGCTCCAAGGCACCGTCGCAATAGGGAAGGGCTGCTTCCGAAACGCCTTCCACTTCGTTGCCCATAATTAATGCGGTGTTGGGTTCGAACTTGAACTCCTGAAGCATCTGGCTGCCGTCAATTTGCTCGACGGCGAAAATTTTGTAGCCTTTGTCTTTCAGTGCTTTGCAGGCAGATTCTGTGCTTTCGAAATACTGCCATTTCACGGTTTCGTCGGCACCCAAAGCGGTTTTGTGTATTTCGCGGTGTGGCGGACAGGCCGTAATGCCGCAAAGATACAATTCCCCAATGCGGAATGCATCGGCGGTGCGGAAAACTGATCCCACATTGCTGAGCGACCTGATGTTGTCTAACACAATGATTATCGGCAGTTTGTCGATGTCTTCATATTCTTCTTTCGTGAGCCTGTTCAGCTCTTCCGTGCTAAGTTTGTGCATCGTTCAAAAATTTATGCAAAGGTAAACATTAAACCTGAATTTTTTCAAATTGTTCAAAAGCGTTTTCGGCCTTTATGCCTTTAGCGCTTGGCTTATGGCTTTTGGCACGGTTTCGCCGCGGCGACAGCCTTGACTCGCGGCGAAGCCAAGCCAGAAGCAAAATATTACTCCAAACAACCGCTGTTTTTCTTTTTTCCTTATTTTTGTCCTTTAAATTTGAAAATTATGGCAGGCAAAGGTTTTGCGGAAACTCCGCTCATGAAGCAATATTATTCGTTCAAGGCAAAGTATCCCGATGCGATGCTGCTGTTCCGTGTCGGCGATTTTTATGAGACTTATGGTGAGGATGCTATCAAATCGTCTGAAATTCTGGGCATCGTCTGCACGCGGCGTGGCGTGGGGTCGCCTTCCGAAGTCGAATTGGCGGGCTTTCCTTATCATGCCTTGGATAATTACCTTCCAAAATTGGTGCGTGCAGGTCTGAAAGTGGCTGTTTGTGAACAGCTTGAAGACCCGAAACTGGCCAAGAAACTGGTCAAACGCGGCATCGTGGAACTGGTTACGCCGGGCGTCACTTATAATGATAGTGTGCTGGAACAAAAGGAAAACAATTTTTTGGCTTCAGTGCATTTCGACAAAAACGTGACGGGTGTGGCTTTCCTTGATGTCTCGACGGGCGAGTTTTACCTTACACAAGGCAATAACGAATACATTGACAAGCTTTTGCAGAGTTTCAATCCTTCGGAAGTGCTGCTGCAGCGCAATAAGAGAAAGGATTTCATTGATGCCTTTGGCGGCAAATATTACCTGACGGTTTTCGACGATTGGGTTTTCTCCGACGACTATGCCAACGAGGTGCTGAACAAGCATTTCAACACGGTTTCGCTCAAGGGCTTTGGCGTCGACGATTTTCCGAAAGGCATTGTGGCTGCTGGTGCGGCTATTCATTATCTGCTTGAGACACATCACGATAAGATAAACCATATTGCTTCTTTGTCGCGCATCGACCAGGGACAATTCGTGTGGTTGGATAAGTTCACCATCCGCAATCTTGAGTTGCTGCATACGGCGAATATGAATGCGAAGACCTTGATTGATGTCATCGACAAGACGGTTTCGCCTATGGGAGGCCGCTTGATGCGCCGTTGGGTAGTGCTGCCTTTGCGCAATAAGGAACAGATAGAGTCGCGCTACGAAGTGGTCGGCTATTTTGCTGAAAACCGCGATGTGATTCAGAAGTTTCAGGACATTGTGCGTCAGGTCGGCGATTTGGAACGCTTGATTTCAAAGGTTTCGCTGGCTAAGGTCAATCCGCGCGAGATGCTGCAGGTTGGACGAGCTTTGGATCAGATTGAAGCTTTGAAGAAGGCTTGTGAGTCAAGCGGACATGCGTCTTTGCTGAAATTTGCCGAACAGCTGAACCCTTGCATTTCCATTCGCGATAGGATTAAAAAGGAGCTGAATCCCGATGCGCCGGCTTTGGTGTCGAAGGGTAATTATATAGGTGCGGGTGTCGATGCCGAACTCGATGACTTGCGCAGCCTTTCGCGTTCGGGCAAAGATTATTTGCTTGGCATCCAAAAACGCGAGATGGAGGCCACGGGCATTTCATCGCTGAAGGTCGGTTACAATAATGTGTTCGGCTATTATCTTGAAGTGACCAATGCCCATAAAGAAAAGGTGCCGCAGGAATGGATCCGCAAGCAGACCTTGACGAATGCGGAGCGTTATATCACCGAAGAACTGAAGGAATACGAACAGAAGATTTTGGGCGCGGAAGAAAAAATCAGCATGATTGAGCAACGCATTTACAATGAGCTGGTGATGGCGGTTTCGGAATTCGTGGAGCCGATTCAGGTGGATGCGTCTTTGGTCGCCCGCATCGATTGCTTGGTGAGTTTTGCTGACATTGCGCTGAAATACAATTATGTGCGCCCTGAAATTGACGATTCTTTTGTTATTGACATCAAGGAGGGTCGTCATCCGGTCATTGAACAGATGATGCCTGTTGGCGAAAACTACATTGCCAACGATGTGTATCTCGACCGTGACCGCCAGCAAATCATCATCATCACCGGACCCAACATGTCGGGTAAGTCGGCTTTGCTGCGTCAGACGGCATTAATTGTGCTGATGGCACAGATGGGTAGTTTCGTTCCTGCTTCGGCAGCGCATATCGGCATGGTCGATAAGGTTTTTACGCGTGTGGGTGCAAGCGATAACATCTCTTCAGGCGAGTCGACTTTCATGGTTGAAATGAATGAAACCGCCAGCATTTTGAATAATGTTTCGAACCGCAGTCTGGTCTTGCTCGATGAAATCGGGCGCGGCACGAGCACTTACGATGGCATCAGCATTGCCTGGGCCATTACGGAGTTCTTGCACGACCATCCAGTGAGCCGAGCCAAGGTGATGTTCGCTACGCATTATCACGAACTCATCGAGATGGAAGATTCATTTCAACGCATTAAGAACTATCATGTTACTGTGAAAGAAGTCGGCAACAAAGTCGTTTTCTTGCGTAAGCTGAAGAAAGGCGGCAGTGCCCACAGTTTCGGTATTCACGTGGCCGAAATGGCGGGAATGCCGCGGAAGGTGGTGGAACGTGCCACGACTTTACTTTCCGTTCTTGAGAAATCGCACACCAGCGAGGATGTCGAAAAAGCGGCTGTGAAGCAGGACGACGGGATGCAGTTAAGCTTCATCCAGCTTGATGATCCGTTGCTTTTGCAAATCAAAGAGGACATTCTAAACACCAATATTGACACTTTGACTCCTGTGGAAGCCTTGATGAAGCTGAATGAAATCAAGAAACTTCTTGGAAAGTAGTTGATATACAGTGATTTTGTTTGACTGGAGAAATTTTTTTCAAAAAATGCTTGTGAGAATGAAAAAAGTTGTACTTTTGCACTGTCAAACGACAAGCGGAAATAGCTCAGTTGGTAGAGCACGACCTTGCCAAGGTCGGGGTCGCGAGTTCGAGTCTCGTTTTCCGCTCCGCATTGCGGAAATAGCTCAGTTGGTAGAGCACGACCTTGCCAAGGTCGGGGTCGCGAGTTCGAGTCTCGTTTTCCGCTCCACAAGGTCCCGAGTAAAATCGGGATTTTTTGTAAATGTTCATTGAAACAGTGCCTGAGTGGTGGAATTGGTAGACACGAGGGACTTAAAATCC
>JAZQPN010000208.1:0-2538 GCA_045628585.1 Bacteroidales bacterium
TGGGCGTTTACGGCATGGGCGAAATCACCATTATTGAAATTGCCAAGGCCTTGGAGCAAGGCAGGAAAATCAACGAACTGACCGACATCAAGCAGACGTTTTTCCTGCAAGACAAGAGCACTCCCCTACCCGATTTTAATGGTCAGACCATCGAATTGGTCTCGCACGAAACCTGTCTGAAAGACAAACGGCAATACGCTTCCAATTTCAAGCACATTGAAGAGGAATCGAACAAGAAAATTGCTGCAAGGCTGATACAAAAAGTTGGCAGTCAACGGCTTGTCATCAATCCGCCATTGCCGACTTTCACCGAAGCCCAAATTGATGCTTCCTTCGATTTGCCTTACACGCGGTTGCCGCACCCGAAATATGCCAAACGCGGCACAATTCCGGCTTACGAAATGATTCGACATTCCATCAATCTGCATCGCGGCTGTTTTGGCGGCTGTGCCTTCTGCACCATTTCGGCACACCAAGGCAAATTCGTCGCCTCGCGCAGCAAGGAATCCATCATGAAAGAAGTGGAGAAAGTCGTTGAAATGGAAGACTTTAAAGGCTACATCAGCGACTTGGGCGGACCTTCGGCCAACATGTACCGCATGAAAGGCAGAGATGAAAGCCTTTGTGCCAAATGCGCACGGCCAACTTGCTTGCAGCCAACAGTTTGCAAGAACCTCAACACCGACCATCATCCGCTTTTGGAAATCTATAAGGAGGTTGACCAGCATCCGAAAGTCAAGAAAGCCACCATCGGTTCGGGCATCCGCTACGACCTTTTCCTGCACGAAAGCAGTGCCGAGGAAAACCGAACCATGGGCTATGATGAATACTTCCGCCAACTGGTGACGCGCCATGTCAGCGGACGCCTGAAAGTGGCTCCCGAACACACCTCCGATGCCGTGCTGAAACTGATGCGCAAGCCATCATTCGACATGTTCGTGAAGCTGAAAAGGAAATTCGACCTCATCAACGAAAAAGAAAACCTAAAACAGCAACTTATACCCTATTTCATTTCCTCCCATCCCGACTGTTATCTGGAGGACATGGCCGATTTGGCCGTGAAGACCAAGGACCTCGGCTACCATTTGGAACAAGTGCAGGACTTCACGCCAACGCCTATGACTTTGGCCACCGAGATTTACTACTCAGGCTACAATCCCTACACTTTGGAACCCGTTTTCGTGCCCAAGACCAAAGACGAAAAACTGGCCCAGCAACGTTTCTTTTTCTGGTACAAGCCCGAAAACCGCGAATGGGTGAAAAACAGTCTGCGCCGCATGGGTCATGCCGATTGGATAAAAAGACTGTTTGGAAAGTAACTTGTTCATCTTTAAACAAAAAATGATATTTTTGCCGAAAAATAATCATCATGCCAGAAATAAGTAGATTTTTAGGAATTATCATAACAATGAATTTCAGCGAACATAACCCGCCGCATTTTCATGTCCGCTACAATGAATATGAAGCTGCCATCAGAATTGACAATCTTGGCATACTTATTGGAGACTTGCCGCCAAAAATATTCGGTTTAGTCGCAGAATGGGCAAAGATGCATCAAACGGAGTTGAAAGAATGTTGGGATAAATCCCGTAATGGAGAAATTATCAAAATCAAACCTTTAGACTGATCATTATGAACTACGATTTGGTAAAAATTGAATATCAACACGATTTCATTCTGAAAGTCACATTTAAAGACGGGACTTCAGGATTAGTCGATTTTGCAAAAGAAATCAATTCCATCAAGCCATATAACACACTGAATGACATCAATTTATTTAAAAGTGCATACATTCATCCTGAGTTGCACACTCTGACTTGGTCTGACGATTTGGACTATGATCCAATCCTTCTTTATTACAAAGCAAACAACATTCCTTTCCCTGAATCATGGGGAATAACAGCGTAAATTCTAACAACAACATAAAATGAACAAAAAACACATTCTCGGAGCAGCAATGCTCATCGTGGCCATGGTTTTCAGCGGCTGCGGCAACAAAAATCAGAAACAAGAAGAAGTAAAACCTGAAGAAACTGCCAAAACAGAAGTGAAGGACGCCCAACGCTTGCTCATCATCGTTGACCCGCAAATCGACTTCACCACGGGCAGCTTAGCAGTAGCTGGCGGTCCTGAAGCCATTGATCGTCTTGCCCAAGCATTAAACAACGGCTTGGCCGAAAACTATCAAATGATCTTCGTCACACAGGATTTCCATCCTGCAAACCACTGCTCTTTCGTAGAGCAAGGCGGTGTATTCCCTCCTCACTGCGTGCAGGAAACCGAAGGAGTTAAGAACTATCCGGCACTTCAAGATGCTCTTAACAATGTGGTTGGAACCGAAGTCGAGTATCTTCTTAAAGGCAACAATGCCGACGTGGAAGAGTTCTCCATCATGAAAAACGAAAAGTCGGGCACTCACGTCAAGGATATGATTGACAGAAAACAATATGCAGGCATTGACATTTGCGGCATTGCTTCTGACTATTGCGTCTATGAAACCTTGAAAGACCTTCTTGAGTTTTATCCAGCCGAAAAAAT
>JAZQPN010000209.1:0-10062 GCA_045628585.1 Bacteroidales bacterium
TGTCATTAGTGCCAATGCTCAATGCGTCCGCATCAACGAGCAAAATTCCCAAAAAGTTTCCCTTGAATACAACATGGATAATTTCGATTTGAAACCAGTTGAAGTCAAGGGAGAAAAACTGTTTGAAGTCACAGTGAACGACCTCGTTATGCCGAACCTGAAAGGTGAACCGAATGTGCCTTTCATACATCGTATGCTGGCCATTCCTCAAGGCGCGACGGCCAAAGTCAATATCGTTAGTTTCGATGAGGAAATCATTGAAGATGTGGATATTGCGCCTTCTTTTGGCTATATTGTCGAAAACGATGAATTCAATGCCGACTATGAAAAGAACGAGTCGATTTATGGCAAAGATGCAATGTTTCCTGGCGAGATTGTGAAGATTGCCGGCCAAACCGATTTGCGCGGTGTCGATGTGATTCAGTTCAGCATTTGTCCCGTGCAGTTCAATCCAGTGAAAAAACAAATCGCTGTTTATCGAAACATTGTCTTTTCCATTGATTTTGAAGGTGGTAACGGTCATTTTGGCGAAGATAGATTGCGTTCTCCTTATTGGGACCCAATCCTTGCTCAGAACGTGATCAATTACGATTGTCTGCCGAAAATCGATTATGAGAAGAGGATGCAACAATGGCTTCGTGACAATGAAGATGGTGCTGAGTATCTTATCATTGTTCCGAATAACGAAACTTTCAAGGCTTACGGCGAAAAGCTGGCAAACTACCGTCGCAAACAAGGCATTTTGACTCAGGTGTTGAGCTTGGATGAAATAGGGGTTAGAGATTCTGAAGAATTACAAAGTTGGTTTCATCATGCATATCTATGGTGGCAGATTCCGCCAGTTGCCGTTTGTCTTCTCGGCGACCATAACGAAGATATAAGCCAAGGCATTCCTGCCATGATTTCTGAACATCCAAGCGATGGAACCTGCATTACGGATAATTTCTATGCCGATGTCAATAATGACGAATTGCCAGATATGTGTTTCTCGCGCCTTGTTGCCCAAAATGAAACCGAACTTCCCGTCATTGTAGATAGGCAGATGGAATACGAATACACCAATACGAATATGGAATTGTATTCATACGGCCATCCTATCACAGCCCTTGGTTGGGACATCAACAAGTGGTTCCAGATTAGTTTGGAAAGTCTTGGCGGATTCCTTCGCCAGCAGGGGAAAAATCCAGTCCGATTCAGCGGCTTCCATAATGGTGATGCCAACGGTCCTTGGTCAACGGCCGACAATGCCGACTACATGCTGAATTACTTCGGTCCTAATGGTCTTGGTTACATTCCGTCAACGCCACAGGAAATGGAATCGCTTGGTGGTTTTGGCGGTGACGATGGCCACGATGTGTTGGAAGCCATCAACCGTGGAACGAGCATCATCCAGCACCGCGACCACGGATGGACCTACAAATGGTATCAGCCAGTATTATATACGGATTATCTCGGCGAATTGCAAAATGTCGGGAAGCTGCCATTCCTTATTTCTGTCAATTGCAAAACGGGAGAATTCAACGCTGATAATTCCTGTCTTGCCGAAGCTTTCTTGAGAAGCACATACGAAGGACAAAATGCGGGCGTAGTGGGTGTCATCGCTCCTACAGGGCAATCGTTTACTTTTAACAACGATGTGTTCATGCTTGGCATTTGGGACTTCTTCTATCCTGAATTTCTCCCTGAAATAGGCTACGATGCGCAATATGCAGGTTCCTATCTTCCCGCTTTTGCTAATGTTTCGTCAAAATACATGATGATGCCAGACTATTTCCCGAATCTCACAGCCGATTCAAGAAAATACACACAGAGAATGTATCATTCGCATTGCGATGCTTTTCTGCAATTGTTCTTAGAAGTTCCTCATTCTATGGAACTTACATACGATTCTGTTGTGGTTGCCACTACTAATGAGTTTCATATCACAGCACCGAATAATACCAGTATTGGACTGTCAAAAAAAGATAAAAACGGTAATGTAGTTATTTTGGGAGTTGGTGAAGGAACAGGCTTTTCACAAACCATCGAAATGTCGAGTGGACTGCTTTCCGGCGATACACTTTGTGTTACGGTGACAGGAAAAAATTATCTACGTCAGGAAATCAATCTTGTGGCTATTCCTGCTGATGAGCCTTACATAGCCTTGAGTGACTACATCATCGGTGATGGTAACGCACAGATCTGCTATGGAACAGAAACCGATATCAGCATTGAATTGAAAAACAACGGATTGAATGTTTCGGAAAACGGTTCAATGACCTTGACAACCGATTCAGAATATGTCACCATTGAAAACCCAACGGTTGCAATTCCATCCATTGGTGGCGACCAGTCTTATTTCATGGAAAACGCTTTCCACATCATAGTTGATGACTATGTTCCGAACAATACGGTTATACGTTTTTCGTTGCAGGTCGAAAGCAATGGCAATGTCAGTGAAGGCCAATTCAGCATCCGAATCATGTCGCCAGTTTGGAAAATCGGTGATGTTTGGAAAACCGATACAAACTGGAATATCGTAACCGCATTGGATCCAGGCGGATTTTACAAAATGTCATTCACTATCGAAAACAGAGGTGGTTGCATTTCCGAACCCGGCATCATCCGCCTTGACGGTGGCAACAACATCAGAGTCATCACCGAACCTATCGGATTTGAAGGTCTTGATGTCGGTGAAAGTGGAACCTTCATATTCGATGTCTATGTCGAATGGGATGCGTGGATTGATTTCAATGTTCCGTTCACTTTATATGTTGAATCGGGAGATTATGTTGCCTCTCGTGAATATTCGACGCTTATTGGCACATATGTCGAATCGTTTGAAGCAAATTTCGACCCGTCCGTATGGACTTTTTCAAGTCCTTCTCCGTTGGTGCCAAAAAGATGGAATAGGGTTTCTTCTGAATCCTACGATGGCGATTTTTGCATGAAGTCGGGTGTAATAGAACACAACGAATCGACATCAATCATTTTGACCTTTACTTCAACTGCACCGGGTGACATTGTCTTTTTTTACAAAGTTACAAGTGAGAAAAACTACGATTTCCTAAAGTTTTACATTGATGATGAAGAAATTGAAAAATGGTCAGGCTATTGTCCTTGGACCGAAGCCAGATACAGTGTTGATGCCGGAACGCACCAATACAAGTGGGAATATGCCAAGGATGTCTCGGTGAATCAGGGTCAGGACTGTGCTTGGATTGATTATATCTCACTTCCGTTATGTTATGATGAAACGGCAGAAAAGGAAAGCAGTGAATCCTATGTGTATCCGAACCCAACATCTGGTTTGCTTAGAATACATACACCTGAAAATGAATCTGTTGAAACAATCTCTGTATATGATATCTTAGGACATTTGGTCTTGACAAAACAAGGAACAAATCATATTGATTTGTCAAGTCTGACAGATGGCCTGTATGTTGTAAAAGTACAAATCAATGACAGTTTCATTTACCAAAAGGTTAAGGTTGAAAAATAAATTATTTTCCGTCGGCGGAATAGAATCCGTTTGAGATGTAGGTATATGTATTTTTAAATTCATAAGGTAGCATGTTGACTTTTTTCTAATTTGCGCCCAAAATTCAGTCCTATGAAGTACTATCGCTTTTTAATTATGGCCACAGTTTTCGTTTTGGCAACTGTTATCAGTGTCAATGCTCAATGCATTCGCATCAATGAACAGGATTCCAAAAAGGTTTCTCTTGAATACAATATGGATAATTTTGAATTGAAACCGATTGAAGTCAGAGGGGAAACATTGTTTGAGGTTACGGTGAACGACCTCGTTATGCCGAACCAGAAGGGCGAACCGAATGTGCCATTCATACATCGTATGCTGGCCATCCCACAAGGTGCGACGGCTAAAGTCAATATTGTGAGTTTTGATGAGGAAATTATTGAAGATGTGGATATTGCACCGTCTTTTGGCTACATAGTCGAAAACGATAAATTCAATACTAATTATGAAAAAGACGAATTGATTTACAGCAAGGACGAAATGTTTCCCGGTGAGATTGTGAAAATCGCAGGCCAAACCGACTTGCGTGGGGTTGACGTGGTTCAGTTCAGCATCTGTCCGGTTCAGTTTAATCCAGTGAAGAAGCAAATCGCTGTTTATCGGAATATTGTTTTTTCCATTGATTTTGAAGGCGGTAACGGCCATTTTGGTGAGGATAGGCTACGCTCGCCTTATTGGGATCCCATTCTTTCACAGAACGTGATTAATTACGGTTGCCTGCCGAAAATCGACTATGAAAAGCGGATGCAGCAATGGCTTCGCTACTGTGATGACGGTGCGGAATATCTTATCATCGTCCCTAATGACGACACTTTCAAGGCTTACGGCGAAAAGCTGGCCAACTACCGCCGCAAGCAAGGCATTCTGACGAAGGTGATGAGTTTAAATGAAGCGGGAGCCATTAATAGGAAAACGCTGCGTGAGTTTTTCCACGAGGCTTATTCTTCGTGGGAGATTCCGCCGGTTGCCGTTTGTCTTCTTGGCGATAACAGTGCAAATATGAGCAAAGGCATCCCCGCCATGATTTCCGACCATCCTAGCGATGGAACTTGCATTACGGATGGTTTTTATGCGGATGTCAACGGTGACGAACTGCCGGATATATGCTTTTCGCGGCTTGTGGCTCAAAAAACAACTGAACTCCCTGTGTTTGTCGACAGACAGATTGAATATGAATACACCAAACCCAACATGGACTTGGATTCATACGACCATCCCATTACGGCCTTAGGTTGGGACATCAACAAGTGGTTTCAGATCAGTTTGGAAAGCGTTGGTGGATTCCTTCGTCAGCAGGGGAAAGATCCGGTTCGGTTCAATGGGTTCAATATTGGCGATGCGAGCGGGTCTTGGTCAGAGGCTGATAATGCTGCATACATGGTGAATTATTTTGGTCCTAACGGTCTTGGTTATATTCCGGCAACGCCACAGGAAATGGAGCCGTTTGGCGGTTTTGGTGAAGACGATGGTTACGATGTGTTGGCTGCCATCAACCAGGGGACAAGCATTGTCCAGCACCGTGATCATGGATGGACAGATATGTGGTTTCAACCAATATTGACCACAAATTATCTTAGCAATTTGCATAATGTCGGGAAACTGCCGTTTCTTATTTCCGTCAATTGCAAAACGGGGGATTTCAGCATAGATGATTCTTGTCTTGCTGAAGCTTTTATGAGGAGGCAGAATGTGGGTGCTGTAGGCGTAATAGCTCCAACGGGGCAATCGTTTACATTTAACAATGACGTATTCATGCTTGGCATTTGGGATTTCTTCTATCCTGAATTTCTTCCCGATGTCGGCTTTGATACTGAATATGCAGGTTCTTATCTCCCAGCTTTTGCCAATGTGTCGTCGAAGTACATGATGATGCCTGATTTTTTTCCGAATCTCACAGCCGATTCAAGAAAATACACTCAAAGAATGTATCATGCGCATTGCGACGCTTTTCTGCAATTGTTTATGGAAGTGCCACAGACACTGGAACTCACCTACGATTCCGTATTTGCCGCTGCATCAACCGATTTTCAGATTACGGCGCCCCTTCATTCCAATATCGCGCTGTCTACAAAAGACAGAAATGGCAACATCGTTATTTTAGGTGTTGGCGAAGGAACCGGTTTGCCGCAAACCATCGGGATGTCGAATTACTTGCTTTCTGGGGATACGTTGTGTGTCACGGTGACGGGTAAGAACGCCTTGCGTCAGGAAATCAATCTTGTTGCAGTTCCTGTCGAAGAGGCTTTTGTTGCTTTAAGCGACTTCGTTATCGGCGATGGCAGCTTCCCTGTCTGTTTTAGCGCTGACACTGATGTTGATGTCGAATTGAAAAACATAGGAATGCTTCCTTCTGAAAGCGGAACGATGACCTTGACGACAGATTCGGAATACGTCACCATAGGAAATCCTTCATTTGCAATCCCAGCCCTTGATGCTGACCAAGCTTTTGCATTGGAAGATGCCTTCCAAATTGCCGTTGATGACAATGTCCCGAACAATACGGATGTACAGTTTTTACTGCAGGTCGAAAGCAACGGCAATGTTTATGAAAGTCACTTTATCACAAAAATCGGGGCTCCTTCCTGGAAAATCGGCGAGGTTAAGAAATATGAAAACCTGCACCAGGTCTATGCTTTGACTCCTGGCGATTTTTACAGGATGTCATTTACCATCGAAAACACAGGCGGTTGCAATTCTGGTCCCGGCATTGTTCGTCTTGATGGGGGCGATTACATTAGGTCTGTTACAGAACCCATAGAATTTGAAGGAATTGAGGCTGATGGAAGTTTAACCGTTGAATTTGAAGTCTATGTTGAATGGGATGCGTGGGTTGGTTTTAATGTTCCATTCACTTTATATGTTGAATCGGGGGAATATGTTGCTTCTCGGGAATATACTACCCTTATTGGCACATACGCTGAATCATTCGAAGAAATACTTGACCAAACCATCTGGACACATGTGGGCCCTATGTCCAAGCAATGGCGTATGTCTGCTGACATGCCTTTCCATGGAGAAAATTGCCTGAAGTCGGGACCGATAAGCCATAATCAAGCGACCTCGGTTATCTTGACTTATACTTCCAATGCACCGGGAAACATTGTTTTCCATTACAGGGTTTCATGCGAGCCAAATGGTGATTTCCTGAAGTTTTATATCGATGATAATGAGATGGATAGCTGGTCTGGCTATACTTCATGGTCTGAAGCCAGTTACAACGTAGAACCTGGAACACATGAGTACAAGTGGCAATATGTCAAGAACTCCACGGTGTCACGCGGTCAGGATTGCGCTTGGATTGACTATCTTACACTTCCGCAAAGTTATGATGAGACCGAAGAAAAGGAAAGCAGCGAAGCCTACGTATATCCGAATCCAACATCCGGTTTGCTCAGAATTCATACACCTGAAAATGAATCTGTTGAAACAATCTCGGTATATGATATCTTAGGACATTTGGTCTTGACAAAACAAGGAACAAATCATATTGATTTGTCAAGTCTGACAGATGGCTTGTATGTTGTAAAAGTACAAATCGGTGACGGTTTCATTTACCAAAAGGTTAGGGTTAAAAAATAAATTATTTTTATATAATACTATGGATTTCAAACAATTAGCACAACAATACAAGCACGAACTGCTCGACAAGGTGGTTCCGTTTTGGCTTGAAAAATCGCAGGATAAGGAGTTTGGCGGTTATTTCACCTGCCTTAACCGCGATGGTTCTGTTTTTGATACCGATAAGTTCGTCTGGCTGCAAGGCCGTGAGGTTTGGATGTTTTCCGTCCTATACAACAAGGTGGAAAAGCGTCAGGAGTGGCTGGATTGCGCCATCCAAGGGGCTGAGTTTCTGAAGAGATACGGTCACGATGGCAATTACAATTGGTATTTTGCCCTCGACCGTCAAGGCAATCCTTTAGTTGAGCCATATAACATTTTCTCCTATACTTTTGCGGTTTTGGCTTTCGGTCAGTTGAGCATCGCAACGGGCAACAAGGAATATGCCGACATCGCCAAAAAGACTTTCGACATCGTGCTTTCAAAAGTCGATAACCCGAAAGGAAAATGGAACAAGACCGTGCCAGGCACCCGTCCGATGAAGAGTTTCGACCTGCCGATGATTCTCTGCAATGTGGCCTTGGAAATTGAGTCGCTGCTTGAACCTGAATTTCTGCAAAAGACCATCGACACCTGTCTGCACGAGGTTTTGGATGTCTTTTATCGTCCGGAATTGGGTCTTATCGTTGAGCACGTCGGTATTGACGGCGAACTGATGGACAATTTCAATGGCCGTCTGCTCAATCCGGGTCATGCCATCGAAGCCATGTGGTTCATCATGGATTTGGGCGTGCGCCTCAACCGTAAGGATTTAATTGACAAGGCCGTGAAAATCGCCCTCAGCGAAGTGAATTACGGCTGGGACAAGGAAAACGGCGGCATCTTCTATTTTCTCGACAGAAAAGGTTATCCGCCCGAGAAACTGGAATGGGACCAGAAACTTTGGTGGGTGCATATCGAAACACTTATCACCATGCTAAAAGGCTATCATCTGACTGGAAATCAAGAATGTTTGGATTGGTTTGAAAAGGTCAACGATTACGTTTGGACGCATTTCACCGACCCTGAATATCCTGAATGGTACGGCTATCTGAACCGCCAAGGCGAGGTGCTGCTGCCATTGAAAGGCGGCAAATGGAAAGGTTGCTTCCACGTGCCAAGAGGCCTGTTCCAATGCTGGCAGATTTTGGAAAAATTGTCGTAAATAAAATAATGGGAATTCGAGGTCACGGGACTACGGGAACACGAGACCTCGCAGTCTCGAAATCCCGCAGTCAAATAATTTACAAATCATGATTTTAGCCAAACTAACAGATAGCAGTCGCTACGAAAACCTGCATCCATTGTTCAAGCAACTATTTGATTATGTGAAATCGAACGATTTACTGAACAAGGATTTGGGAAGAATCGAACTGCAAGGCGATGACTTGTTCATCAATAATTCCGAACCAACATTATTGAGCAAGGAAAAACAGGTTTTGGAAGTCCATCAGCAATATATCGATGTTCATATTCCACTGAATGGCAATGAGATAGTGGGGTGGAAAGCCCTAAGCGATTTGCACGAGCCAATGCATCCTTTCGATGCTGAAAAGGATTTCGCAGTCTATGACGAACCTGCATCAACTTATTTTGAAGTGAAGCCAGGTGAGTTTCTGATTGTCTATCCCGAAGACGCCCACGCTCCCATTATCGGCGAAGGCAAATTGAGAAAATTAATTGCAAAAGTGAAACTATGAATAATCATAAAATAGGTATCGACCTGACCGTCAGTCCATTTGGAAAGGTCAAAGATGAAGATTACAAACTGGCCGTTTTGCCTTGGGGCGCAACCGAACCTCACAACCAGCATTTGCCCTATCTGACCGATTGCATTCTTTCGCAGGAAGTTGCCCTGGATGCAGCCAACCGTTTGTTTGAACAGACGGGATTGCGTGCAATGGTTTTGCCACCCGTTGCCATGGGCGCACAAAATCCCGGTCAGCGCGATTTGAAGTTTTGCATCCATTACCGTTACGAGACGCAGAAAGCCATTTTGAGCGACTTGGTGGCTTCCTTGCATCATCAAGGTTTTCGTAAGTTGGTTATTATCAATGGTCACGGAGGCAATTCCTTCAAGCCTATGATTCGTGATTTGGCCGTCGATTATCCTGATTTTCTGATTGCTTCTACGGAGTGGTACACTATCGTTCCACCGCAAGGTTACTTTGAGGAAAAGGATGACCACGCCGGCGAACTGGAGACCTCGGTGATGATGCACTATCATCCCGAATGGGTGAATCTGACTGATGCAGGCGAAGGCAAGTCACATCCTTTTGCATTGCAATCGCTGAACGACAAGACGGCTTGGGTGCCGCGCAACTGGCTGAAAGTCACCGATGACACAGGTATTGGCAATCCAAAGAAAGCCACCGCCGAAAAAGGCCAGCGTTATGCCGATGCCGTGGTGGACAGGCTTGTTGCCTTGTTCATGGAATTATCTGAAAATGAAGAGATTTACTGAATAATCAACTGTTCCGCCTTGACTTTCGGCACATAATGAACGCCGTTTTCATCGCGGTAATAGGCGCGGCTTTCGGCTTCGTCGATGCTCACTAACTTGATTTTTTCGGCACCTTTTCCGATGGCGACAATGGCCAAAGGTTCGTAAGGAAGGTTGAAAGCCTCGGTGATTTTGGCTTTGTTGAAAGCGCAGATAATGATGCCGTTTAGACCCATTTCGGTGGCTTTCAGCAGCATGCTCTGCATGGAAATGCCAAGGTCGATGTCGATGATTTTCGTTTCGGGTGCCGAAGTGCAGACAATGATAAATGCTTCAGGTTCAGTGCCTTGATAAGGCAAGTGCAATTCGGGCAACATGCCGCCCAGCTTGATGTTTTCCAGCACTTTTTCGGCTCCAGTGTCTTTCGTGACCAATTTGAAACGTAGCACCTGCTGGTTTTTGCCCGTCGGTATTTTCGTGTTGACCGCCACAATGCGTTCCA
>JAZQPN010000210.1:0-13547 GCA_045628585.1 Bacteroidales bacterium
GGCGGAATCAGCAACCCAAAAGTTCTGGACCGCATCTGCCAAATCAAAGGCATACGCAAGGAAAAAGCCAATTTCTCGCTCATTTTTCACGATTTGAGCATGCTGTCGGAATTTACGCGCCCCATCAACAACGATGTTTTCAAAATGATGAAACGCAACCTTCCCGGGCCATTCACTTTCATTTTGGAAGCCAACAACAATGTGCCACGCATTTTCCAAAGCAAAAAGAAAACCATTGGCATACGCATTCCCGATCAGCCCATCATTACGAACATCGTAAATGAGTTCGGTTCTCCAATAATGACCACGTCATTGGTCGACGAAGAAGATGAAATGGGCGGTTATCTGACCGACCCCGAAGAAATCAACGAGCGGTACAAGGATAAAGTAGACATCATCATTGACGGTGGAGCTGGAGAAAACACGGCAAGCACTATAGTAGACTGCACTGATAATGAAATACTTATTATTCGTCAAGGGAAAGGCATACTTGATTAAAGAAAAAAATATCGTTTTTTTGACTTGCATTATCAAAAAAAAGCGTACCTTTGCACCCGCAAACTCAAGGATGACTTGGTAGCTCAGCAGGTAGAGCATCACACTTTTAATGTGGGGGTCCTGGGTTCGAGCCCCAGCCAGGTCACCAAACGGGAAAAGCCGCTACAGCAGCTTTTCCCGTTTTTTTGTGAAGTACGTTCAATCTTTTCGGGCACAAAAAAAAATGCGGCCCTTCAGAACCGCATTTCATACAAATCGTTGATTTCAATTTTAGAGTGACACATTGAAACCAATGCGGAAGCAAGGTCTGTGTGCAGCATTCTTGAAACGAACCTGATAGTCGCCTTCAACGAAGATGCCCCATCTGTCATTCAATTGGTACTCAAAGCCAAGGCCAGCATTAAAACCGATGCCATAGTTGCCTTTCTTATTCCAATTGCTCAAACCTTTATTCATTTCATAACCAAAGCCAATCGATGGGTAGAAATAAAAACCGTCAGCATCGTCTTTTGCCATTGGGAACAAATACTGAGCATTAACGGAAAGGCCTAAGCAAGCTGGTTGGCCACTGACTGGTCTCTGAAGCGCGTCTAAATCCACTCTAAAACGGAGGTTATTCGATTTCAGGTTGAAATCCACATTCAAACCACCCATGTTGCATAATGGAGCGGGACCGTAGCCATAGTGAATGCCCAAATCCACAACGTGTTCTTTACTGATTCTGGTTTGTGCCTGTGTGTTTTGGCAGGCGAATGATGCCATTACCATGGCAACAACGAGTAAAAATACTTTCTTCATTTTTTAAATACTTATTTCTTTATTTGATTACTAAATTTTTTGCAAAGATACACTTTTTTTTAATGCAACTACGCTTTTCGGAAAAAAGAATTATTTGTATAAATCATTGGGAGTAAAGTTGTCATACGCTGGTTTCGAGGAAGAGTCCATGTTCAGGAAATCTTCTTCTATCTGCAACTGTTCTTTTTTGACGACAAAATGCGTAATGAACCACTCGAAAGTGTCGATTGTCGGGGTAAACATATTGGCGACGCTGTGCCCGTAATCCTGATAACGGCGGAAATAGTAGGGATAACTGTTATTTTCAAAGATGGGCGCAATTCTTGATGAGCCGTAGAAACCCGTGCTGAACAATTTTAACTGCTTATAAGTGACGAGTTTGTCGGATGTCCCATGAAACAACATCGTTGGTGCAGGTTGGTGGTTACGGTATTTCACCTTGCCACTGGTTGAAAAAATGGCACCTGCGTAGGATGCCACGCCCGCCAAATGGAAATCTTTTGGCAAAATGTCCGAATTCAACAGTCCGTTACAGATGGCGTAGTCGGTTTGCAGTACCGTAATGGCGCCTGCGCTGCTGCCTACCAAAACAATCCATTTAGGATTGATTTTCAGTTCCTTTGCATGTTCAATCATATAGTCTAACGCAGAAACGGCATCTTCCGTGGCCATATAAATCGCATCTTGAACTGGCTTATGATTGAAAATGCCAAGTTTTTTCGCACCTTTCAAACCTAAACGGTAATCGATGGCAACGGCAATGTATCCGCGTTCAACCAAAGCGTTGCAATATTCCGTCGAACTTGAATTGTTACGTTCGCCGCTCATGAATCCACCGCCAAAAACAAACATTACGGTTACAGTGCTATCCGTAACATTTTCAGGCGTGTAGACATCCATAAACAATTCCTGGCCGTCTTTTTCGGCAAACTTGTAAGTTTTCATTTCTTGCGCAAAAACATTCGCGCCCAACAATAAAGCAACAATTGCAAATAAAATCCTTTTCATAACTTATTGTTCGTTTTCAAGTTTTTTGTAGTATTCTTTCATGAAATCAGGCAGTTGGCGCATGGCGACCTGTTCGCGCCATTGTTTTCTGGCATCCTGAGCCGGAACGCCGAAAACAGCCTTGCCCGGTGCAACGGACTTGTCGACAGCAGACGTAGCCAAAACCACGGCTCCCTCGCCTATCACTAGGTCCTTATTAACGCAGACGCGTCCCCAAAGGATGACATCGTCTTCAATGCGCGTAACGCCTGCAATGGCGGCATGGCTTCCGATGAGGCAGTTGCAGCCAATGTAGCTGTCGTGTCCCACCTGACAATGGTTATCCATCTTCGTACCTTTATTAATAATAGTGTCGGAAGTCACGCCCTTGTCGATGCTGCACAAGGCGCCGATTTCCACATCATCGCCGATGACGACACGGCCAAATGACTCGAATTTCTTGTAGCCGTCCGAACGGCGCTGGAAATAATAACCATCGGCACCGATGACGCTGCCCGAATGGATAATGACATTGTCGCCAATCACGCAATAGTCGTAAATGGTGACATTCGGGTGAATGACGCAGTTTTTGCCAATCTTGCAATGATTTCCCACAAAGGCGCCTGGCATGATGCAGGTTCCTTCGCCAATTTCTGCCGAAGGGCTTATGGCCTGATTCTGAGGTTCAAACGGACGGAAATGGCGCATGATGCGAATGAACGCATCGAACGGGTCGTCGTGAATCAGAAGCGCTTTCCCTTCGGGGCAATCCACGCGCATGTTGATTAACACGATGGTTGCCGCCGATTTCAGTGCCTTGGCATAATATTTCGGGTGGTCGACGAAAGTGATGTCGCCAGCCTCAACCTTATGGATTTCGTTCAGTCCAGTGATGGGGAAGTCGGGGTCGCCGACATATTCCGCACCAATCAGTGCAGCAATTTCGCGCAGGGAGGTTTGTGGTATTTTCATTGTCTGACAGTTTATTACCTATAACGCACAAGTTACGGAAAAGTTGTATGAAAAAAAGCGCAGACACCAAATCATGGCTCTGCGCTTTCTTGTATCATCTGGAAAGCATTAAGCTTTAACGCGTTCGCAGTATTCACCGGTACGGGTGTCAACTCTGACCATATCATCATTGTTGATGAACAACGGCACCTTGATGACTGCGCCAGTTTCAACGGTAGCTTCCTTCATGGCGTTGGTGGCGGTGTTGCCCTTTTCACCAGGTTCAGTATAAATCACTTGAAGGACAGTCTTCACAGGCATTTCTGCGTAAAGGATGGTTTCGGTTGAAGCGTCGACGACGACATCAACGACATCATTTTCCTTCATAAATTTCACGCCGGTGATGTTTTCTTCCATAATCGGAATCTGTTCGTAGGTCTCGGTGTGCATGAAGATATAGTCTTCACCTTCTTTATAAAGGTATTGGTAAGGACGGTGTTCAACGCGGACATCTTCCAGCTTCACGCCAATGTCGAAACGCTTTTCAAGCACATTGCCGCTGAGCACATCCTTCAATTTGATACGCATGATAGTGTTGCCTTTTCCTGGCTTAACGTGTTGGAAGTCAATGCAGAAATAAATCTTTCCATCCATACGGATTGCACTTCCAATCTTTACATCTTGACTTAACATAGGTATTTCAGATTTAATGATTTAAAACTCAAAGATTTAAGACTCAAAATTCAATTCCAAAGTAATGGAATGAAGGTGCAAAGATAGTGGTTTTCAGGGAAATGGCAAAGGAATTATGAAAAAAAGTGAGAATGAAATTGCTAAAATCGGATTTTATCGTAGTTTTAAGAGTGAAATTTTGGATTTTATCGTAGTTTACAATATAAAAAAATGGATTTTATCGTACTTTATTATTGATATTTTCGGATTTTATCGTACTTTTGTAGCGTAAAAATCTTTATTTATCGTAGTTTAAAATAGGATAATCGGATATGAATATACAAGACTTAGTAAAAGTTTTATCAGATCAAAATGAAGAATTTCAGCGTTTTAGCAAGAGGAATCTATGCACTCGCATGGAAGAATCCCAGCTCTCATTGGATAGCAGATTGGCTCAAGTGGTCATTGGTGTACGAAGAAGTGGCAAGTCGACCCTATGCCTCAAATACTTCGCCGACCGAAAAATCGCTCCAGCATACGTCAACTTTGACGACGACCGATTGGCCTCATTCAAAACTGCAGACCTTGACACCCTACTTGAAGCACTTTACAGGCTTTACGGAGATTTCCATTATCTTTTCATGGACGAAATCCAAAACGTGAAGCAATGGCACTTATTTGTCAACCGCCTGCTCAGGCAAGAAATCCACATTTTCCTTACGGGCAGCAACAGCAAACTGTTGAGTGGCGAATTGGCAACGCATCTTACGGGTCGTCACAATAAAGTGGAGTTGTATCCCTTCTCATTTTCAGAATATTGCGCCTTCCGCAATGTGGACACGACATCTCTCTCGGTAAAAGGGCAAGCCTTGCGAAAAGCTGCTTTGACGGATTACCTTACCCATGGGGGCTTTCCTGAATTGCTGAACGAGAAAAACCGACGAAGCTATATCATGGCACTGTTGGACAATATCATCCGCAACGACATTGCAAAGCGTTTCAAGCTACGCCATGTCGACGTGCTGTACCGCATGGCGGCCTACCTGATGGACAGTTTTTGCCAAGAGTTTAAGGCCGATGAGGTTGGCAAACTATTTGGCATCACCGACCACACGGCGGAAAACTACTTCCATTATTTGCAGGAGGCTTTTCTACTCTTCAGCGTTCGCAAGTTCTCCTTCAAAAGCAAAAGCCGCATCCGAAACGAAAAAGTGTATGTCGTTGATCCTGCTTTCATTTCAGAGAGAAACGATACTTTCCAAACCGAAAACCTCGGCTGGCGGTTAGAGAACATCGTCTATATCGAGTTGCTTCGCCGCCACCGGCCCAATTACGCCGATGTTTTTTATTTCAAGGAAAAAGACTATGAATGCGACTTCGTTGTGTCTCAATCGGGTAAAGTGATTGAATTGATTCAAGTCTCATACGACATCAGCAGTCCCAAAACTCGCCGCCGCGAATTGAATGGACTGATTAAAGCAGCCAACAAACTGCATTGCAATAACTTGAATCTTGTCACACTTGACAACCAAGAGGATGTGGAACAAGATGGTTTTACCATCCATATCGTTTCAGCAGCCAATTGGTTGATACCATAATAAAAAGCCACCCTCCCACTCCGTTTCCTTTGGAGTTTTCGAGGATGGCTTTATGGTTTTTCCGCTGTTATGCCCTCAATGGGGATTATTTGGCGGAACGGACTGCCCTAACAGAGTGACCGCGGTTGCGGTCACGGAAACTCACTTCTTTGTAGTCTGATTTGAAGAAGAGACTCCCCGCGTCTATCGGGCAATCAGTATGGAGCGACCTAGACCAATAGTTACCGTATTTTTTCACGCCATTGAGATTGCCTTCATTGCGGCCTCCAGCGGCAGGAAGGAAAAGTTCCCGGCCATTGTCAGAGGTGAACAGGTATCCATTCACACCATTTTGAGTTGTCCACCATTTACAAGGTATGTTTTCAAGCAGTTCATCCCACTGCTCCTTATTTGGGGTGCGCCATTCACCGCCCCAATTGGCTGTGGCAGCGTCGTCATCAGTCTGTAAGGTATTCAAGTTGTCGATGAAGCCAATGTTGCCATAACTGCTGTTGTTACAGTACTTTGTCAGGAGGTTTCCACCACCATTGCACCATTCGTAGGTGTCCCAATCATAGGTGTCCTTCGGCTGCGTTTCGCCCCACGCAAAGTAGTCGCCATAGTCTTCGGGGGTGTCTGCCCCAACATTGCAGATTGCCCACAATGTTCCACTCGGCAAGCCGAGGTCAACATAAGTATAGCCGTTGTTACCACCGTTGTAGGTGAAGTTTGCCACGAGTACTCGCCTATCGGTTACTGTAAAGGTGTAGTTCTCACTGTCAGAGACCACGTTGTCACCCTCCGTCCAGTTGACAAAGGTGTAGTCGCTGTTGGCCGTGATGGCACTTACGGTACAGCTTTTACCCTCTTCGTAAATGCCGCCACCAAACACAACGCCCCCCGCTTTTGGCTTGGCTGATACGGATACCGCGTAGGTCGTCATGTTGACGGTGAAGTTGGCCACAAGGTCTCTGTCGCCAGTCACGGTGAAGGTGTATTTGTTACTGGTTGAGACCTCGTTGCCATTCTCCGTCCATTTGGCGAAAGTGTAGCCACTGTTGGCAGTAGCCAAAACGGTACAACTTTGCCCCTCCTGATAGGATCCTCCTCCCGTTACTGTGCCGCCATCGGTCGGGCTGGCCGAGACGGTTGTCGTGTAGCTCGCCGGTGTCGGGTTTTCAGGTTTCTTGCAACCTGCGGCAAGAATCGCCGCCGTCGTCAGCATTATGGCTGCTGCTGCCTTCATTACATTTTTCATATTGTAAAGTTTTAGTGATTAAAGTTTCATTTTTTTCGTTCAGCACCAAACAAAAAAAGAGCGTGAACTCTATCGTTTCCCGCTCTTCGAGGTATTGGCGTAACCTAATATACACAGAAAAGATACAGCTCACGCTACCGCGCGAGCATCTATTCAAATTCGTTGTATATTATTCTCCCGTAAACGCCAATTTTCGAAGAGAAGAATTTGTCTAAATGCTTTGATTATAACTATTTATAATTCCTTTATTTGCTTTTCTTTCTGTATTTATGGTTCGACTTCGTTTGTTTTGACGGTGCAAATATAGTACAAAATCATGAACGCACCAACAAATTGCAAGGATTTTTTGCCTTTGCTTCGCCGCGAACAAGATTATTCCCTAATTTTACCGCAAATTTCAAATACGTTTTATATGAAGAAACACAGTTTACCTTTGTTAGCCATGATTACCTGCTTACTCGTATCGTGCAACACGCAAAAGCCTGAGACTGAACCTCAAGGCAAAGAAAAAATCGGGCCGAAAGAAATGACCCTTCAATCGGATGTGATGACCCCAGAAGTGCTTTGGAGCATGGGGCGCATCGGCGAATCGAGCGTTTCGCCCGACCACAGCCAAGTCGTCTTCAACGTGACTTATTACAGCGTTGAGGAAAACCGCAGCGGTTCAACGCTTTACATCATGAATGCCGACGGCAGTAACTGCCGCGTACTTTCCGATTCAAAGAACAGCGAATACAGTCCGCAATGGCGCCCCGATGGTAAGAAAATCGGATTCCTTTGTGCTGAAAGCGGTTCGATGCAGATTTGGGAAATCAACCCTGACGGCACAGGCCGTGAACAGATTTCAAACGAGCCCGACGACATCAACGGATTCCTTTACTCGCCTGATTGCGCTCAAGTCGTTTTCTGCAAGGAAGTGAAACTGAACGAAACGGTTGCCGACATCTACCCTGACCTTCCGCTTTCATCGGGCCGTATCAACAATGACTTGATGTACCGTCATTGGGACCAGTGGGTCGACACTTTCAGCCATCTTTTCGTGGGCAATATCAGTTCTGGCAAACTCGAGGCCTCATTCGATGCCATGGCTGGCGAAAAATGGGAAGCTCCGGTTCGTCCTTGGGGCGGCATGGAACAAGTGCGCTGGATGCCTGACAGTCAGAGTTTCGTATACTGCTGCCGCAAGAAAATCGGTAAAGAATATGCACTTTCAACCAACACCGACATCTACCAGTACATCATTCAATCAGGCGAATGCCGCAACCTTACCGAAGGCATGATGGGCTACGACATGAACCCCGTCATCTCGCGCGATGGCAAATACATGGCTTGGGAAAGTCAGGAACGCGATGGCTACGAATCCGACAAGCAGCGTCTCATGGTCATGAACCTGGAAACCGGCGAAAAGACCGATTATTCCGCCGACTTCGACCAGTGCTGCACGGGCTTCAGCTGGGCTGATGACAGCAAGACCCTTTACTTCATCAGTGACACTTACGCTACCGACCAACTTTATGCCTTGACCCTTGAAAACGGTGAAATCCGCAAGATTACAGAAGGCACACACAACTATGTCTCGGTTGCCTACGCTGGCGACAAGCTGATTGCCGGCAAACAAAGCATGAGCCACCCGACGGAACTTTTCAGCGTCGACCCAGAATCAGGCGAAGCCACACAAATCACCACCGTCAACGACAACATTTTCAATCAGCTCACCATGGGTAAGGTTGAAGAACGTTGGGTAAAGACCACCGATGGCAAGGACATGTTGGTTTGGGTGATTTTCCCGCCACATTTCGATGAAAGCAAGCAATATCCGGCCTTGCTGTATTGCGAAGGCGGCCCACAAAGCACTGTGAGCCAGTTCTGGAGCTATCGTTGGAATTTCCAGATGATGGCAGCCAACGATTACATTATTGTTGCTCCTAACCGTCGCGGCCTGCCTGGTTTCGGTCAGGAATGGCTTGAAGAAATCAGCGGCGACTATGGCGGGCAGTGTATGGAAGACTACCTCAGCGCCATCGACGAAGTTTCGAAGGAGCCTTACATTGATGAAAACCGTCTCGGTGCCGTTGGTGCTAGCTTCGGCGGCTTCTCGGTGTATTGGCTGGCTGGTCACCACGAAGGCCGTTTCAAGGCTTTGATTGCCCATGATGGCATGTTCAACCTTGACGCACAATATCTTGAAACCGAAGAAATGTGGTTTGTCAACTGGGACCTCGGCGGTGCATTCTGGGAGAAGGACAATGCCGTGGCTCAAAAGTCATACGCTCAGTCACCACACCTCTTTGTTGACAAATGGACGGCTCCAATCCTTGTCATTCACGGCGGTTTGGATTACCGCATCTGCTTCACACAAGGCATGCAGGCCTACAACGCAGCCGTGCTCCGTGGCATCGATGCAGAATTCCTCTATTTCCCGGATGAAAACCACTGGGTGCTGCAACCACAGAATGGCGTCCTCTGGCAAAGAAGATTCTACAATTGGCTGGATAAATATTTGAAATAAAATGTAGAGACGCGTGCGTCTGAAATGAAAAAAATCAGTCCTCGAATTTTTCGGGGACTGATTTTTTGTTTAGTGAAGGACGCCAGCTTTCCCTTTAATAGCCGCAGTTTAAGCACAAAGGCTTGTCAATTGTAATTCCTTTCTTCCTTTTACCGCAGCAATGGCAGAAGGTCTCTTCATATTCCCTGTTAGCGTATTCATTCCAACGCAAATAACATTCAAAACAAAACGGTTTGGAACTATTCTTAGGTATAGGTTTGCCACAACGAATGCAATACCCATCTTCGGAAGCCGGTTTTTGTGTCATGTTCTTTTTCTGTTGATACTTGGCACTTACTGCACCGTCATATTTTAAAACAGCAAGATTCTTGATTGTCTGTGCCTCTTTAAAGGCTTCCGTATACACATTATCATCTTTACTGACGGCTACGCCCATTTCAAAATTATTTTGTTCGGAAAAATCATAAAGGTTCATTGAAGTCAAAACCATTTCTTTTTCGTTGAAATAACATTTGGCATGTAGATTCTCAAAATAATACAACTTTACATTTGCTATGGTTTGTAGACGAGAAAATTCAGATTTACTCATTTTTTGTTTACCGAACACAATAATCACTTCGACATCTTTTTTGGCCGCTTCTATTAAACGGTTAAATAAAGAATCCCAGCACCTGATAAATGGTGAAATTAAAATGATACGTTTTTCTGCTTTACGAACCAGCAGTTCAACTCTACTTGCAACGTCTTTTGTTGTCAAAAATTCAACCATGTTTCAAAAACATCAATAAACAATCAATTAAATGTTCGCTAGTTTTCCCTTTGCCGCACTACCTCGAAGCAGACAATGCCAGTGGCAACGCTGACATTCAGCGAGTCGATGTCGCCTGGCATCGGGATGAGCAGATGGTCGTCGAGGCGGCTCATGTATGCGGGACTGATGCCGTCTTCTTCCGAGCCCATCATCACGCAAAGCGGACCTGTAAGGTCTGACTTCCACAGGCTTTGCTTGGCTTTCTCGGTAAAGCCGACAATACGCAAACCGCTGGCTTTCAGGAAATCCATGGCATCCTTCATGTTGTCGACACGGCAAATGTTGATGGAAGATAAGGCTCCTGCTGATGTTTTCATGGCATCGCCATTGATGAGTGCCGAGCCTCTTGACGGAATGACGATGGCATCGACACCGGCAGCGTAGGCTGTACGGGCAATGGCACCGAAATTGCGCACATCGGTGACGCGGTCGAGCATCAGGATGAAAGGGTCGCGGCCTTCTTCGAAAATCATCTGAATGACTTTCTCAAGAGGCTGATATTCGATCGGGCAAATGAAAGCAATGACACCCTGATGATTCTTGCGCGTCAGGCGGTTCATCTTTTCCATCGGGACATATTGAACGGGGATGCCGTTGGCGCGGCAATAATTCGAAATCTCAGAAATTTCGGGTGCGCGCACACCGTTCTGAATGAACACCTTTTCTATCTCTTTCTGCGCCCGAATCAGTTCCTGGACCGGATGAACGCCGAACACCATGTTGTTTTTGTAATTGTCTTCCATTGCGTGTGAATTTTGCTGCAAAAATAAGCAATTTTATGTTTGAAATGGAAAAGTAGGGGCGCAATGCTGCGTCCGAAGCGGAAAAGAAGGAACGCCCCGAGTGCGTCCTTAGTGGAAAGTTTTAGAGTTGAAAAGAATGGTTTGAAACAAAATATGATTTGTGTTGGTATTTTTATTATTTTAGCATTTTAATAAAATGTGTATAATTCTAAATTTAACATTTTGATTATGAATACATTAAAAGGAGTCAAGATGCTTATGGCGACCGTTTGCCTTTTCTTTTTGGGGCAGGTGAAGGCGCAAAACACGTTTCCCGAGCCTTTGTCGGGCACTGAATTGACAAAGGATTTCATTTCGGCGAACCTCATTTATCCGGAAAACGACCTTATTAATAAGAAAAGCGGGAAAGTAGCCATCAACCTTCATATCGACACAAACGGAAAAGGCAGCAATCACCAAGTTAAGTCGACGTTCAGCGAAGCCGCCTCCCCTATTGCGCTTGATTTGGTAAAAAAAATCATTTGGAAGCCAGCAACTTACATATCAACACCCATTGAATCGGATTTTGAATATGAAATTGATTTCAATGCAAAAAGTTACAGCCGCTATTGGAAAAAGCACGAGCGCGTTACGATTCCTTTGGAATTAGAGGCCGACGACAGTTACGAGATCTTCGACAACAAGCAGCTTGAAGAATATGCACATCCGTATTTTTCCGACGGCGGCAACATGGGCCAATATATCTATGGCAACTTGCAGTTTCCCGCAGAAGCTCGCGAAAGAGAGATTCAAGGCACGGTGAGGGTAAGCTTCGTGGTCGAGACCAACGGTGGCGTTTCAAACATCATCATTGTCAACTCGGTGGGCGGCGGTTGTGACAACGAAGCCATCCGTCTGATTCAGGGAACGCATTGGATTCCAGGCATTAAGAACGGCAAATATGTGAGAACATTCAACATGCAAGACATCACCTTCCGCATCGGACAGCGCAATTATCAGGATGGAAACAGCTATTAAGTGGAAAGTGATAAAGTGTTTCAGTGGAAAGCATGGACACAATGCTTGAGTCAAAATGTGTAAAGTACGAAAACCAATTTTTAAAATTATTGAATTATAAATTTTTAAATTTTTAAATATCAAATCTTTAAACCACACATTAAATGAAAAAAGTAATTTTTACCCTCATGATGGCCGCATTGGTTTCGGCCTCATTCGCGCAGGAAAGCGCAGAAACAAAAGCATGGACCAACAAAGGTACAATTGGCCTGAATTTCGCCCAGAGTTCCTACACCAATTGGGCGGCAGGCGGACAGAATGCCTTGAACTGGATTGGAACACTGAATTACCAGCTCAATTATGCGAAAGGTAACTTCAAGTGGGACAACACTTTGAATGCTGCTCTTGGTTACAGCTATTATAGCCGTACAAATAAGCCTATCAAGACTGATGACAAGATTGAATTCACTTCTTTGGCTGGCCTGAAAGCCACTGAAAAACTGAACTACAGTTTGGAATTTGCATTCCGTTCACAATTCGCCAATGGCTACAATTACGAAGCCGACTCAACGAACAGGATTTCAAAGTTCCTGGCTCCAGGTTACATCACATTGGGTCTCGGTGCCGAATGGGTTCCCAACAAATACTTCTCACTGAACTTCGCTCCTATCACCGGCCGTATCACCATTGTGAATGACCAGGTTTTGGCCGACCTCGGTTCCTACGGCGTCGACCAAGGTTATTTCGACCCTGCAGATACTTTGCATTGGATTCCAGGCGCACGCGTCCGTTACGAATTCGGTGCCCGTTTAGTTGCCAAACTCGATGTGCCGATTGCAAAGAACATCAATTTCAACTCGAAACTGGAACTCTTCTCCAACTATCTCGACCATCCTGAAAGAGTCGACGTCGACTGGCAAAACCTCTTGCTCCTGAAGGTCAATTCATGGCTCAACTGCAGCATCTCCACCCATCTCATCTACGACTACGATGTTCCTTTCTACGAGACAGTTACAGGACTTGGCGGACTTGAAGCACAGCAAAGAATCGAAGGTTCAAAGGTTCAGTTCAAGGAAGTGTTCAGCCTGGGAATCATGTTTAACATCTAAATAGGAAACGAGGTCTCGAGGCATCGGGGCTGCGAGACTTTTGTCTTGTGTACCAATGACTTCGCGGCTTCGTAGCCCTTATTCTTATGAAGCGAATCGGCATCCTTTCCGACACGCATTGCACCATCATTCCACAAGTGTACAGTTTTTTCAAAGATGTGGATGAGATTTGGCATGCCGGCGACATTGGCAACATCGAGACTGCCGAACAACTGGCGGCATTCAAGCCATTACGCGCCGTTTACGGCAATTGCGACGACCACATTGTCAGAATGCAATATCCTGAAGACCAATTCTTCCACATAGAAGATGTAGATGTCTACATGACGCACATCGGCGGTTATCCTGGGAAATACATGCCAGAAATCCGCTATATTTTGGCTGAAAAGAAACCCGACCTCTACATCTGCGGGCACTCCCATATATTAAAGGTGATAAACGACCCGAAACTCCACCTGCTCCACATCAATCCGGGAGCGGCAGGCCAGACTGGTTTCCACAAGAAAATCACGATGGTGCGGTTCGTCATCGATGGAAAGACTTTCAAGGATATGGAAATCTTCGAAATGGACAGGAACAGGGCGTTTTAGGACACGCTTTCATGAAAACAAAAAACTCCGCCTCAAAACTGAAGCGGA
>JAZQPN010000211.1:0-1589 GCA_045628585.1 Bacteroidales bacterium
CAACAATAGGATAAAGGTTGTATTCACCAGATTCAACCCATTCATAGTCACCCGTCGAAAAGTCGAAAGCATAGGTGATTTCTGTCCAAGTGTACTCCGAAGGTTCGCTTTCGCCGTCATAGTCGGTGGAAACCAGCACGCTCAGTGGGTTACCATCAAACTTCATAGCCGTGCTGAAACTCAGCACCATGTCCTGATAGCCTTCCTGAATAGCAGGACTAATCAGCCAGTCTTCGTTTTGGTTATTGACGCCATTAGCATAGCCGTTCATATTGGCGTAACCATTGCCATTGTAGGTCTTTTGAGTCCATGTCTGATCGCCGTAGACATCATAAGCAGTGAACACGCCAAGATCAGCATCGAAGGTTTCGTTCAAAAGGACATACACCTCTTCTGTAGTTACGGTTGCAGTTGGATATGTGCCATCGGTCTTATAGTCGATGTTGGCACCGGCATTAGTGTATGGGAAAATGGCGAAATGATAAGTAGTGTTGCCATTCAAATTGCTGAAAGTCACAGTCTGGACACCAGGATTCACATTGATAGCCATTTCGCTGTTCGCGACCGGTGTGCCATCGGTAGGAACGGTAATGTTGCCTGTTGAAGCCACAACCAAATATCTGTCAGGCAATTGTGTGCCAGTAGCATCATTCCAAGTCAAAGTGACATCAAGCATACCTGCATCGGCTGAGAAATTTGTCGGATAGTTGCTCGGTTCAGGATTGATTTGAGCTTGGCCAGCCTTGAAGAAATAAACTTCAGCGATGATGTTTGAAGATTCCTTGTAGCAGCCGAACAAAGGCGTGCCGTTGGCAGCATTCAGATTGAAGCGCATATAACGTTGATCCACTGCACCGAGTGAAACAGGGACGCCAGCACCGTTGGCGCCAATGGTAATGTCCCATTTGCCGTTGTCGGTGAGGGTTGACTGCGTTTTCAGGTAATTGCCGCCGCCAGGAGCGTTCAGATAACCATCTTTAAGCGGGTCGTAGATGGTCCATTCACCTGCGCTGCCACCCAATTCAAATTCAAAGACTTCGGTCTGGGAATCAGGATCCGTTGCAACGGTGGTAGTAATTGAACCGCCAGCTTCGGAAACAGTCACTGCGTGACGGTTGTTGGATTTCTGATAACTCATGGCGTAAGCGTTGCCATCGTCATCGAAACCGACGAGGATATACTTTGCACCAGCTTCAAGACCGGAAGCAGAAGTAATCATTGTGTAAGTTGTTTGGGCAAAACAGCGGGCCGAGAAGACCAGCATCAATGCCAACATTCCAATTGAAAGTAAATTACGTTTCATTTTTCTAATATTTTGTTAAACAATTGATTATAATTCCAAAGATTGCACGCGCTCCACGGCCTTGATTTCGGGAATGGCTTTTTTCATCACCGTCTCGATGCCGTTTTTGAGCGTCATCGTGCTGTGCGGACAATTGCCGCAGGCACCTGTCAATTCCACCATAACGACCATATCGTCAGTGAGTTCCACAAAATTGACATCGCCGCCATCCTGTTGCAGATAAGGACGCACCTGTTCCAGCACGTTTTTCACTTTGCGTAATATTATTTCCTTTTCCATTTCCATT
>JAZQPN010000212.1:0-1536 GCA_045628585.1 Bacteroidales bacterium
TGCCATTTACGGCGCCACCGACGGCAACCGCAACAATTTTGGCCGTAACCTCGTCATTCAGAATCTTTTCCAAGTGAATATCGGTGCCAACGCATTCTATACCGGCAGTGGTGCTCACTTGCTGGCCATTTCGCTGATTGCGGGTTTCGTGGGCAGTTGCGATTTCGGTTATGCCGACTGGCTGCTTACTTGTGGTCCGATGAGCTTTTTGATTCTGGTCATCGGTCTTGTTCTCGGCATTTACGTTTTCTTCCCGATGAAGAAAGAGGAACAGAAACCTCAGATTGAAGGCGGTATCGAGCGTTTGCAGAAGGAACTCGATGCCATGGGCAAGATGAAAGGCGAAGAATATAAGGCTGTCGGCATTTTCGTTCTTGTGCTGTTCTTATGGGTTACGAAGGGCACTTTCCATAACATTGACGAAACCATCGTTGCCCTTTTGGGTGCTGTTTTGGCCTTGTTGCCAGGCGTTGGCGTGGTGAAATGGAACGATGTCGACATTCCTTGGCACTTGATGCTTTTCTCAGCCGGTGCTTATACTTTAGGTTCTGGACTGAATGCCACCGACCTGCCCAACACGATGGTCAATGCGGCCTTCGACAGCATGGGCATCACGGCTGATACGCCATTCTGGGTGCTTTATGTCATCCTCACTTTCCTGATGATGTATTCGGGCCTTGTCTTCCAGTCGAAGACCATCCGCACCATGGTTTTCGTGCCTATCGCTTTGGGTGTCGAAGCGCGTTTCGGATTTCCCGTAATGAGCCTTTCGCTGCCCGTCGCCATGCTTATCGAACATTGCTATGTGCTGCCGTTCAACAGTAAGCCGGCTGCACTGCTCTATAATACAAACATGTATAGTCAGACCGATGCCTTCAAGTTTGGCATCACGATGATGACCATTTCGTGGGTGCTGATTCTGCTTTGGGGCGAAACCGTCCTGAAATGGATTGGCATCACGCCGGGAGTTTTCTTCTGATTTCAAGAATCGTTATGTAGCAAAATAATACACGAATTATGAACAATAGACTTATTATTATCACAGCGTTATTTTCGCTGTTTGGCTGTTCGATGAACGGACAAAATGCCATTAACGAAGATGATACTATCGTTGCCTTTTCTTTCGGCTCGGGAGGCGGTATGGACAGGTTCGGCGGATTTGATTATGACATTACATTGACGCCTGACCAGAAAGTGCATTTCCAATTCGACCAAAGACGCCCGCAAGAGAAGGAATTCACCATCGATGACCGTTCGGTGTTCGACAGCCTCCAACAAGTCATCATGAAGCACAAGATGTATAAGTATTCGGGCAACTACAAGCCGAGAACGCAAGTGCTTGATGGTAAAAGCTGGCATTTCAATGTCCTGTATGAATCAGGAAAAAGCATAGATGCAAGCGGTTATATGGCTGGCCCTGATGGGTATTATGAAGACTTTCAGGCCCTTCATTCTTGTCTTGCGAAATGGAAGAACATGCCCGTCACGCCCAACGAGGTGATCTCTTTCATCTATCATTATGGTGCCGACACATAT
>JAZQPN010000213.1:0-1666 GCA_045628585.1 Bacteroidales bacterium
CCGCGCATCCAAAAACGCGTTGCGCTCCCGTAGGGACACACCGCGTGTGTCCGCCTTACGTGCGTCCGTTTCATCCGTCCCTACAATCGAATCAAAATACCTCACCGCCTTCAGCAATTTCTCTCGGTTGCGCTGCTCGCAGTCGTTCTTATAAAGCAATTCGGAAAGCAGCATCTGGAAATAATGCCCGTCAAATGTGCTCAGGCTGTCGGCATTGGGGGAAGCCGCAAAATCCACCAGCACCATTAGGGCACTGTCGGGCTGTTGCCACATCAGGCTGTCGATGGCTTGTAATTGCTGGCATACCATATTGTTGGGTAGAGATGTGCCAGGACGCGTCTCTACAGGGTGCCGCGTGGAACAAGCCGCAAGAATTACGGTAAGAAACAATATGAAATGTTTCTGTTTCATCGGGGCAAAGATAGAAAAAAACTTGGATATGTTTTTCTAAAACGCCAATCGCTGCAAATCACTTCTCGGACGCAGTGTGCGTCCAAACTTTCCATTCTAATATCAAAGAATGGCATCCATCAATCTGATGACGGGATTACCTCTTGTTGTTTTTTGCTTCTGAACCTTTCCGTAATGTCCTTGACGCGTCCGTCGGCCAGACGTTTCATCATGCGCTGGTTGGTGGTAGGTGAGTCCAAAGGGCCGTATTTGGCATCGTAGCGGCCTAATTTGATGTAATCGAAAACCTCATCGTGGAAAGCATTCGGCAGTTCGTTTTTGCCCGAATACCAGCCTGCCTTGAGGCACGGATGCTGGCTTTTCAGATACATGGCAAGGCTTTCCACATCGTAAGGCGATGCGTCGCCGCCCATGAAGCAGACACAAGTGATGCCGGATGCGTATTTCTTGATAAGCTGGTCAAGTTCATCGCGGTCTAAAACGGTTCCCTTGTCTTCCCAGAGATAAGGGCTGTGGCAGCCCACGCAATGGTTCGGACAGTTGGTAATATTTATGGCAAGCGTTACCTCGTCGGGCACTTCTTGAAAAACGATATCGAAATTTGCGTATTTCAGCATAAAAAAATGGACTTTTTGATGTCGAGGTCTCGGGGTCTCGCGACCTCGCGTTCCCGTGGCCTCGTATTCTCATTTAATTCAAGCATTCGCTATTCCTCTTGTCATAATACCTGCGGCTGGCTTCCTGTTGGCGTGCTTCGGAGAAGTTGCTGATGCGCTTCAGGTAGCCGATGATGCGGGTCAGGTAATCGACATTGTGGCTGTGGCAATGCGGACATTCCTTCAGATAGCGCTTGTCGATGTGTCCGCAGTCGTTGCAGATGGTGTTCGGAATGTTGAAAGTAAAATAGTTGCAGCCTTCGCGAGCGGCCACTCTCAGCAGTTGGCGGTATTGCGCCTGGCTCAAATGCTCTTCCAGATTCATGTGCAGGGCCGAACCTCCTGTCAGATGCTTGATGTATTTTTCGCCATGCAGACGGAATTTGTCAAGGACGTTGGTGTTCGGGTCTTCCACGATGTAGAAATAGCTGTTGTAGCAGTCGCGGTGGACTTCATAACCGTCTTCCTTGTCCCATTTGGCGTGCTTCACACCCACATTTTCGGCAGGAATCATTTCGCAGTTAAACATCAGTTCCTTGGAGCGGTATTTCCTGTTGTAGGTTTCAATCAGGCCTAAGATTTCCTGCACGAATTTCTCA
>JAZQPN010000214.1:0-4817 GCA_045628585.1 Bacteroidales bacterium
TACACCAACGAAAAGGCCGCCAATGAGATGATTGCCATCGCCAAGGAGTTCAACATTGACAGTCAGATTATTGGCCATGTGGAGGCATCGGATGTGAAGCGGCTGACGATTCGGAGTGAACGTGGAATGTTTGAGTATTAAGCATTTACATAGCCTGCAAAATCTCATCCAAAGTCCTTTTTTCGGACTTATAGCCTAATTTTTCCTTCAGCTTTTGTTTCCGCTTGAAAATGGCACTCTCGGAAACACAATAGATTTCGGCCAGTTCAAAAGTTGACAATCCAGATTTCACCAAACAGCAGAACTGGAAATCCTTGTCGGGCAACTCCTTTGTGTATAGCCATTTGGAAAAAGAGGAAAATAAATCCGCAATGGCATCGCATAAATCCCTAATTTCCTGCTCTTTTACTACTGCAAAAGAAGAGTTTTTGTTTACATTGAAATAGCCTTTACTAACAAATAGTTTATAAGCCTCAGACTGACGTAGCAAATCATTTCTAAAAGCTGTCTCCTGGGCATTTCCCTTAGACGAATTCTTCCCATTGGCTCTTCTTCTAAAAAACAATAATGCTGTCAACAAAAGAGCTACAAGCAAACCAACAAGGCATATTTCCCAATGCAGTGACATTGGATTGTCTTGTTTGGCTGAATCAAGGACAATGTGGTAAGATTTCACTCCTGTATTACTATCAATTACAATTGACATGTTCTCTACGGGAGTCTGCAAATGCAATTTAGTTGGCTTCTGAATCGTATCTATCATAATATCTTTTTCTGCAAAAATAGTCGTTTTTCATCAATTGTTTCCCAATCATCACTCTATTTTCCATTTCAGCTCATATTATTTCCAACTTTCTTACATAATTAAAAGTATAACATGCTGATTTGTATTAAACTACACAAATTAATTCCAGTTGTTTTTCCATAAGTTTTCCATGATATATCCAATAAAAAGACGCTCATTTTTTCCATTTTTGCAAAACAAAACGCGGAAGCCGAAAAGCGAACGAGTAGGCAAAACTAAATGTAACAAATAACAAAAATGTTTAATTTCAAAAAAAGCCTTTTGGCACTTTCACTGACAATGTTGCTAACTATGAGCGGATTTGCTCATCAAGACAGTAAAAGCGAAGCAACACCACAAAAACAAAACAATGAAACAAAGACGCTGAACATAGAAGTGCCTGGTACCTTTGCAGGAGCAACTTTCACACAAAACCACATCACTATTAGATGCAGAGGTAATGAGGGATGTTGTTTCACCTTGTATAATGACGAACTGGAAATATATGAGAGAGGCAGCAGTAGCTCATATCAAGTATCCAGCGTCTTGTACACCACCATTCAAGGCGATGAAACCACTTATATAATTAGTCGCTAATCAACAGAAAAAGGTGTAGTTAAAGGTAATTTCGTAACATTACACGCATTACCTTTTTCTACACCCCTTCCTTAAATCTAAAAAAATGTAAATCCATGTATTTATGAAAAGATATCAATTAACTACTATCATTTGCATTCTTTGCATTATTATGTATTCATGTAACTCTTTTGGGCAAGAAATTTTCGTCACCGCCAACAGCAACCTCTGTCCCAATTGCTACAATCAGTATCGGATGCTTGACAGCATCGATGAAGCAATTCCTATACACCTTGTCTTCCAGAAAACCAACGTGAAAGAAGCCAGAAAGTTTGCTGATAAGTTCTTCAAAATAAAGCGAAGTTTTGATATCATTTGCAACGATTCCGTATTCGCAAACTTTTCACACAACATTTTTCCTTGGATTTACTACAACAAAGACAGAAGGCTTCTTTTAGATGCGGAACTCGGCCGAAGTGATAAATGGATACCTATCGTCAAAAGTCTATCGAAAAGAAAAAGCATCGGGCAAGAAATCGCACAATTGTCGGAAAATATGGCATTGTCCAATGACAGCAGATGTGTTTCATTAAAAGAAAACTTTATCTTTTTAGATTTCTCTTATCATGAGCTGCACCTTTTTGGTTCAAATTTCCAATTGTTGAAAACACAGGATTTTTCTAACTCAAATATTCCAGCAGTTTACCATAGTATTTTCAAGGATGAGACAACATGGCAAAGGGTAGCACAATACGCCAATGAAATTGCGCCTTATATCCCCGACTTTGGAAAAATCAAAATTGACAATGGTTGCCTCTTTCACGACACGCTTTTCTTGCTCGTCAATGTAAACTACATCGAAACCTATTTCAACGAGAGAATCCAAGATTCCGTTGTCAGAGCGATGAATGAAAGTGCCATCATCAGTTTGGATGAACAGCTTAACATTCAGACAATCTATCCTTTGCGCTTTCGCGATTCACTACGATTCGACGATTTTATAGCCAATGCATACGCATACTGCGTCTTTCAAATCAATAGTTGGGATGATATTATTCTGAGTATTTCACAAAAGGAAGAAAGCGAAAAGCATATCCTTTGCAGAATGGAGAAATCGAACGGAGAAATCAGGTTCAAATCACTAGTTGACAACGCTTTCATCCCTGAATTCAACGAAAAACACCAACTTGGAACAAAACTATGTTTGATTAAAGCTGACGGTCAAAACGCCTATTTCAATGCCGCACCCATCATCACCAACTACGAAAACGGCCGTATCCTCGAACTGCCTTTCAACAACGACAATGCCCATTTCGACCTGAAACATGGCATTGCTGAAGCAGATTATATCCTTGCGGACGCATTGCAAACAGCTACTGGTGACTATTTATTGTTGTATTATCTCGAATCAAAGAACAAAGTAAGCCTCGTGGATACGACAGGATCAATCGTATGGACACTTCATCTTCCTGACAATTGGTCAAAGGCATATTTGGTTGACGAGAAGCATCTGTTTTTCATTGATGACGACAACCGTCTCTTCAATGCATTTTAATCATATTTCATGCGTCGGTTTCAGTGTTGGGCATCGAATTATTTTGTACCTTTGCCCAACAATTCTGAAACCGTGGACATCACTGAAAAACTTGAAACGATAAAGCACCGCTGGGAGGAAATGGGCGAACAACTTGCTGACCCTGCCATTGCGGGCGACATGAAGCGTTTCGTCAAACTCAACAAGGATTACAAGGACTTGGAGCCTATCGTCACCGCTTTCAAAGAATACAAGTTGCTGAAAGCGAACATTGAAGAAGCACGCGAAATACTTGCCACCGAAAAAGACGAAGAGATGCGCAAGATGGCCGTCGACGAAATCGAAGCGGCACAATCGCGCATTGATGTTCTGGAGCAAGACATCCGCGTCATGATGATTCCTAAAGACCCGCAAGACAGCAAGAACGCCATCATGGAAATCCGTGCCGGAACCGGTGGCGACGAGGCCTGCATCTTTGCCGGCGACCTTTTCAGAATGTACAGCAAATATTGCGAAGCCAAAGGCTGGAAGATTGAAATCACTTCCGTCAGCGAAGGCGCCAGCGGCGGCTACAAGGAAATCGACTTCAACGTGACAGGCAACGGCGTTTATGGCATCCTGAAATTTGAATCGGGCGTTCACCGCGTGCAGCGCGTGCCAAAGACCGAGACCCAAGGTCGCATCCACACTTCGGCGGCATCGGTAGCGGTTTTGCCTGAAGCCGAGGAATTTGACGTGGAAATCAACGAAGGCGAAATCAAATGGGACACCTTCCGTTCGAGTGGAGCCGGCGGTCAGAACGTGAATAAGGTCGAATCGGGCGTGCGTCTGCGCTACGTATGGAAAAACCCGAACACAGGCGAATCGGAGGAAATCCTGATAGAATGCACCGAAACCCGCGACCAGCCCAAGAACAAGGAAAGAGCCTTGTCGCGTTTGCGCACCCGCATCTACGACATGGAATACCAGAAATATATCAACGACATTTCGGCAAAGCGCAAGACCATGGTTTCAACCGGTGACCGTTCGGCCAAGATTCGCACCTACAACTATCCGCAAGGGCGCGTCACCGACCACCGCGTCGAAGGCCTCACCGTCTACAACCTCTCCGCAGTGATGGATGGCGACCTCAACGAAATCATCGAAAAACTGCAAATGGCCGAAAATGCGGAACGGCTGAAGGAAAACATTGAATCATAACACAACACCATGAATAAATCACAACTTTTTGAACAAATCAAGCAGAAACAATCGTTTTTGTGCGTTGGCTTGGACACCGACATCAACAAGATTCCTCAGGAATTATTGGCTATGGAAGACCCAATCTTCGAGTTTAACAAGCAGATTATCAACGAGACAGCGAAATATGCCGTTGCATACAAACCCAACACGGCTTTCTACGAAGTGTATGGCACAAAAGGCTGGCTGAGTCTGGAACGCACCATTCAATACATCCACAACAACTATCCTGAAATCTTCGTCATAGCCGATGCAAAACGCGGCGACATTGGCAACACTTCGGCTAACTATGCCAAGGCATTCTTCAACACGCTGAAAGCCGATGCCCTCACCGTAGCACCTTACATGGGCAAGGATTCCGTCGAGCCTTTCCTCAACTTTGAAGACAAGTGGGTCGTCCTTCTGGCCCTGACTTCCAATGCCGGTTCAAAGGATTTCCAATATCTCAGCATTGGCGACAAGATGCTGCACCAGCAGGTTCTGCAAACTGCAACCACTTGGGCCGACTCCGAAAAAATGATGTTTGTGGTTGGCGCAACACACCCTGAAGAATTGGGCGAAATCCGCAAGATGTTGCCCGATTATTTCTTCTTAGTGCCAGGCGTTGGCGCACAAGGCGGCGACCTTCAAGCTGTTGCCAAAAACGGACTGAACAATGAATGTGGCCTGCTCGTCAACTCATCG
>JAZQPN010000215.1:0-11399 GCA_045628585.1 Bacteroidales bacterium
TACGCTGTATATCCAAATCCAGCCAACGATTTCATCACCGTTTCCGGCGAAGGCCTTAACAAGGTGAGCGTTTTCAACGCATTGGGCCAGATGGTCGATGAATTTGTCACCGAAGGCGCTGAATGCAAGATTGCTACGGCAAGCTATGAAAATGGCGTCTATTTCGTGAAAGTCAACAATGGCGCAGCCGTCAGATTTGTCGTAACACATTAATCTGGAAATTAAGCAATTGGACGTTTTGACCAATTGAAAATCAGATACGAGGCTGGAGAAAAACTGATTCTTCAGCCTCGTCTTTTAAAAATCCACCCCATCATGAATATCCTCATTATCCATTCCTCTTTTCAGACCGCTGCATTTGTGCGTTCGGAATATGCAGAACTCATGCGTATGCTTGAAAACGAATTTCAGGCACAGTTCACCATTTTAGGCGATGATGAAAAAGCCGTTGCCCAATGGAAAGACTCTCATGTCACTCCCGATTTCGTAATGACGGCAACGGGTGGTGTCGAAAACCTTTTTATGCGCATCCTACCCGAACTCAATTCCGAAGTCAAGCTCATTGCAGACGGACGGAATAATTCGCTTGCCGCTGCTTTGGAAATCCTTTCTTTTTTGAAAAGCAATTATAGAAAAGGAAAAATCATTCACGGCAGCAACGAAGAGATTGTGAATGGAGTCAGAACTGAGATAAAACTTTTGCAGGGTGTCCGCATCGGATGCTTTGGCCAGCCTTCCGACTGGCTGATTGACAGCGATGTCGAGCGTTTCTCAATTGAATACAAATATGGTATCAGTGTCGTCGACATCAGTTTGGACAGGCTGATTGATGAAATCAATGCCACTGACAAAGCGGAAGCTGTCAAGGTTGCACAATCGTGTACGAAAAATGCCAAAGCTATTGTCGAACCCTCATGCGAAGATATGCTGAAGGCGGCGAAGACCTATCTCGCCATTAAGAAAATCTGTGTGGAAGAAGGTCTCTCGGCAATGACCATCCGCTGTTTCGACATTGTAAATGCTTGCGGAACGACAAGTTGTCTTGCCCTTGCCTTGCTCAACGATGAAGGCATTGTAGCAGGTTGCGAAGGCGATATGCAGACACTCATCACCATGATTTTGGCACAGCGTCTGTGTGGCGAAAAGGCGTTCATGGCCAATCCATCTATGCTGCGTGACGACCGTTCCTTGCTGGCGCACTGCACTTTGCCGCTTTCGATGTGCGAAAACATCACCTTGCGCTCGCATTTCGAGTCGTCGATAGGTGTTGCCATTCAGGGTGATTTGCCATGCACCGACTACACCTTGCTGAAATGGGGCGGCGACCAGTTGGAACGCTACTTTGTCACCGAAGCGCAAGCCTTGCCAATCGACTACAGCGAACATTTTTGCCGCACGCAAATACAACTCAATGCAAACCTGAAGAACTATTTGCTGAATAAAACCATCGGCAACCATCAGGTCATCATCAGAGGCCGTCATGCCGATGAAATCAGGAAATTCATGCAGGAGAATGGAGTGAAGGAAATCCACTGATCATGTAGAGACGTAGCGCGCTACGTCTCTATTTGTTTTTTGAGATAATGTGATAGAAAGACTCACACCGTCTTCTTCAAGACAATCCTAAACGTAGTTCCCTGATTGACAACGGAATTCTTGACGAAAATCTTTCCTTTGTGATATTCTTCGATGATGCGTTTCGCCAACGACAAGCCCAAGCCCCAGCCGCGTTTCTTGCTCGTGTAGCCAGGGTTGAAGACTTGTTTCCATTTCGATTTTGTAATGCCTTTGCCCGTGTCGCTCAGGTCGATGATGATTTGTCCGTCTTCTTCAAACAGGTCTAAGGTGATTTTTCCGTGGTCGCCCATGGCATCGATGGCGTTTTTGGTAAGGTTTTCCAGCACCCAACGGAATAGCGAAGGTATCAGCGGAATAATCAGTCCGTCATCGGGCATGTTGATTTCGAACTCGAATTTCTTCGAAAAGCGTTTCTGAAGATAATCCATTGTGTCCCAAACCAATGCGATGATGTTTGTCGGTTCAAGCACAGGCACGGACCCGATTTTTGAGAAACGGTCGGCAACGATTTGCAGCCGTTCGATGTCTTTCTCCATTTCGTTAGTCCCGACAAATGGCTCATCCTGCATTTTCATCAGTTCAATCCAGCCCATAAGCGATGAAAGCGGCGTGCCGAGTTGGTGCGCGGTTTCCTTGGCCATGCCTGCCCACACTTGGTTCTGTTCCGAGCGGCGTGCATAACTGAAAAGCATGTAAGCGATGAAAAGAAACAGTGTTACAATGACTATCAGGATTACAGGGTAGTAACGCATTTGGTTGATAAGGTCGGAAGTGCGGTAGAAAACGTAGGTTTTCCCTTTGTCAATAGATTCAACCTCAATGGGTTGGTTCTCATCGCGCATGGCTGTAAGTTGCTTTTCGACGTAATCGCCGTTATTCATCAAGGTGGAATCCAAGTTGCCGTAACTGATGATTCTCGTCAAGTCTTCATTCATAACGATGACGGGAGCGCCAACTGAATTGGCTGTAATGTCGTTCATGAAGCTATCAAACATCTCATCCAAAACGGCTTTTAACTCGGTGTAAATCATCGATTCGTTGTAATATAACCATTGGACTTCAGTGTACCCCGTGTTGATTTTGATAGGTTCGAATTTTGAATAGGCTTGCTGCATTTCGTCATCAAAAGTTTTTTTCCCTTCTTGCGAAGCTGGCAAGTTGCTCGAAAACATGATGTTGCCGTGGCTGTCGGTGATGACGAGTGGAATGCTGATGTTGTTGCGGATGATGTCCAAATAGATGCCTGTGTTGTCGTTGCGGCTGAAATCGAGCACTTCACGATAGGCTTTGGCTAACAGTTCCACACGAAGCTGCTCCTGTTCGCTGACGTCGCCGAAAAACTCTTCGGTGTATTTCATCATCAGCGCGTGCTGCTCCATGGCTTCGGCCCACAGCCTTACCTGATTGCTTTCCTGCTGCGCAATGGATTTCACCAGATTGTTGGTGTACCACAACGAAGCGCCTACAATCAGCAAGGCGAAAACGGCCAAAATCCATTTCCAATGCTTTTTCTTCGTATAGAGATTCGCTTTCACGATATGATTAGTGAGAATTGAAAAATATCTTGAAATACAAATATCTGTTTTTTCGCTTCGCCAAACACAAATAATCGTAAATGAAACATAAATTATTGGAGTTACTAATTATCTCTGTATCAGTTGAATTCAAATAAATTTACGAGTTATTTGTGGCAATTTGCGTTAAACATGAGATCCAAAATTGTCCCAATTTATTACATAACGAGGTCATTCCCGTTTTATTGCATTATGCGGCAGGACTTTAGATTTCTTTTCTCATGCGGGCGACGGGAATGCCTAACTGTTCCCTGTATTTCGCCACGGTGCGTCGCGCAATCGGATAGCCCTTGTCTTTCAATATTTCCATCAGGGCCTCGTCTGTCATAGGCTTTTTCTTGTCTTCTTCATCGACGCAATCTTGCAGGATGCGCTTGATTTCGCGGGTCGAAACCTCTTCGCCCTCGGTGTTGGTGATGCCTTCGCTAAAGAAGAATTTCAGCAGGAAAACGCCGTAAGGAGTCTGAACGTATTTGCTGTTCGCCACACGCGAAATGGTGGAGATGTCAAGTCCGACTTTGTCGGCTATGTCTTTCAGAATCATCGGCTTCAGTTTGGTTTCATCGCCTGTCAGGAAAAACTCCCGCTGTTTGTCGATGATGGCTTTCATGGTTATGTAAAGCGTCTTCTGCCTTTGCTGGATGGAACCGATGAACAGCTTCGCGGAATCGATTTTCTGCTTGACGAACTGCACGGCTTCCTGCATACGGGGCATGTCTTTGTAACTGGAATATTCCTCCAACATGCTGATATATTCCTTGCTGACGCGCAATTCGGGCATGTTGCGACTCTCTAACGAAAGCTCCACAATGTTGTCCTTGACATAAACATAGAAATCAGGAGTAATGTAATGCGAGTTTTTCGCTCCCACGGAAGATGTGTCGCCAGGTTTCGGATTGAGTTTCAGAATCTCGTCGATGGCGGCTTTCAATTGCTGGTTGCTGACTTCCAGCTTCTTGACAATCTTGTCGTAATGTTTCTTGGTGAACTCATCGAAACAATCTTTTACAACAGTGATTGCCAGACTGTAGTCATCGAAAGGGTTGTCTTCCTGAAGCCTTTCCAGCTGGATGAGCATACATTCCTGAAGGTCGCGGGCGGCGATACCGGACGGGTCGAGTTCCTGCACGATGGCAAGCACTTCCTCGACTTCCTCCTCGGTGGCTTCAATGTTCTGAGTGAAAATCAGGTCGTCGACAATCTCAGAAACTTTTCGGCTCATGTATCCGTTATCATCAAGATTTCCAATGATATAGGAACCTAAAATCTCCTGTTTTTCGGTCAACTCGCGGTAGCCAAGCTGTTGCAGCAGATACTCTTGAAAAGAAGTTTCGCTTGAAATCGGCGTTTCGTAGTCTTCATCATCATCGCTACGGTTGTTGACCTGCAATTTGTAGGAATAATCATCGATGTCTTCGTCCTGAAGATAATCCGTGATGTCGAATTCTTCTTTTTCGTCGAAAGCAGGTTCGTCTTCGCTTTCGCTATATTCTTCGTTTTCAACATCTTCGCTATTGCCGTCATCATCATTATCTTCGTCGGCAACAGTTTCGTTGTCTTCAAATTCTTCGTTTTCGCTGGCGTCTTCCAAGGCCGGATTAGCCTCAATTTCTTCCTTGATGCGTTGTTCAAGTTCGATAGTTGGAAGTTGCAGCAGTTTCATGAGTTGAATCTGCTGAGGCGATAATTTCAGTTCCTGCCTTTGGATTTGTGTCAGTTTCTGATTCGACATCGTTTTTCGTTTTTATGTAGGGACGCACACGTGCGTCCGTCTGGAGAGACGCGATAAAATCGCGTCTCTACCATAAAATATCATTAATACAAGCAATTCTTAGGTGTACGTGGGAAGGCGATGACGTCGCGGATGTTGGTCATGCCGGTCACGAAGAGGATAAGACGCTCGAAGCCAAGGCCGTAGCCTGAGTGAGGCACAGAACCGAAACGACGGCTGTCCAAATACCATTGCATCGATTCTTCCGGAATGCCGACTTCATGCATGCGGTCCAGAATCTTGTTGATGTCGGTTTCGCGTTCCGAACCGCCAATGATTTCGCCGATGCCAGGGAAGAGCACGTCCATGGCGCGGACGGTCTTGCCGTCTTCGTTCTGCTTCATGTAGAAGGCCTTGATTTCCTTTGGATAATCGGTCAGGATGACAGGCTTCTGGAAATGCTTTTCAACGAGGTAGCGTTCGTGTTCCGACTGCAGGTCGATGCCCCAGCCCGTGACAGGATACTGGAACTTGCCTTTCTTGTTGTAGTTGCAGTTGCGGAGAATGTCGATAGCTTCGGTATAGGTCAGGCGGACAAAGTCGTTTTCGAGGACAAAGCGCAGTTTGCTGATGAGTTCCATCGATTTTTCTTCCTCTTTCTTGCCTTTTTCTTCTTCCTGCAAACGCTTGCTGAGGAATTGAAGGTCATCCATGCAGTTATCCAAAGCATACTGGATCAGGTATTTCAGCATTTCTTCGGCCAAATCCATGTTGTCGTTGATGTCGAAGAAAGCGACTTCTGGTTCAATCATCCAGAACTCGGCCAAGTGACGGGTGGTGTTTGAATTTTCGGCGCGGAAAGTAGGGCCAAAGGTGTAAATCTTGCCCATAGCGGTGGCTGCCAGTTCGCCTTCCAGCTGGCCGGAGACGGTCAGGTTTGTAGGTTTTCCAAAGAAATCCTGTTTGTAGTCGATCTTGCCTTCTTCGTTGCGTGGTGGGTTTTCCATGTCCAAAGTGGTCACTTGGAACATTTCACCAGCGCCTTCGCAGTCGGATGCGGTAATCAGTGGCGTGTGGATGTTGACAAAGCCTTTGCTGTTGAAGAACTGGTGGATGCCGAACACCATGGCATGGCGCACACGCATGATGGCACCAAAGGTGTTGGTGCGGAAACGCAGGTGAGAGATGTCGCGCAAGAACTCCAATGAATGTTTCTTGGGCTGCAAAGGATATTCGTCAGGGTTGGCCGGACCGAAAAGTCCGATTTCCTTGACGGAAAACTCCACGTTTTGTCCGCTTCCCATCGATTCGACGAGCTTGCCGGTAGCCCAAAGTGATGCGCCTGCGTGCATCAAGGCGAGTTTTCCTTCCGGAATCACGTTCAAATCGATGACCAATTGCAGGTTGTTGATGGTCGAGCCATCATTCAGGGCAATGAATGCCACGTTTTTGCTGCCGCGCTTATTGCGCACCCAGCCCATTACAGTAATCTCATTGTCAGATGCTTGCATCTGCAAGGCTTGCTTTATCTCTACTCTTTTCACGATTATAAGTTTTTATTCTTGATTTAATCTGCAAAGGTAGGGAAAAAAGGCAAGTGTTGGTCATGTTTGGGATTGAAAAATGAAAAAAGTCATATATTGGGAATTTTGGCAGTGACAGCCTTTCATTCGCGGCAATTTGCTTTTTTATTCAAAAGCATTTGCAATTCCTTTTGGGCGTTTTCCTCAGAATAGACACAAGGCACCAAAACCTCGCCTTTCGGCCCGACAAAGCCATAGCGTGGTTCCTCAGAAGTCAAGTCCAAGGCCACCTTCCCCACTCCATCGCTGAAATCGTATGCAAACCCGTAAACCGCTTCTACAATAGCTTTCCCCGATTTGTCGATATAGCCGAAATGCGCATCGCCATCTTCATTCTTTTCGGCAAAAACGGCAATGCCATTATGATAATTTCCAACAAAATGGAAACCTTTTTCCGAAATCCTTCCTCCTTTTTCATCAAGAAAAAACCAAGGACCGTTTTCATCTTTTTGAACACGGAACAAGCCTTCGCTGAAACCGCCAACCTTATAATAAACCGGTTTAATAATCACCTTTCCCGAACGGTCGATATAACCGAACTTCCCGTTTTCGCGAATCACAGCATAATCGTCACTGAAACGGGTGGCATACTCAAATGCCGGCGCAATGACAAAATTTCCCTTGCCATCGACATAGCCGTATTTATGGTTTTCAGCACTTTGCCGAGGCAGTAATTCCTGAGCGGAAGCTGCCAGCGACAGAAGCAGAAAAAACGCAACCAAATTATAGCATCTGCGCATAACCACGGGCCAATCCTCCTTGTGAAGTTTCCTTATATAGCGAAGGCAAATCCTTGCCGGTCTGTTTCATGGTCTCAACCACTTTGTCGAACGACACGCGGTGACGGCCATCGGTGAAAGTAGCGTAAATATTTGAATCCAAGGCGCGGGCAGCAGCGTAGGCATTGCGCTCGATGCAGGGAATCTGCACCAATCCGCAAACAGGATCGCAAGTCATGCCAAGGTGATGTTCCAAAGCCATTTCGGCAGCATATTCTATTTGCGCCGGACTGCCGCCAAACAGCTGGTTGGCAGCGGCAGCAGCCATGGCGCATGCCACGCCGACCTCGCCCTGACAGCCCACTTCGGCTCCCGAAATGGACGCATTGGTGCGCACGATGTCGCCAATCAGTCCTGCCGTCACCAAGGCCTTGATGATGCGCTGGTCGGCAAATTCATAACTTTTTGAAAGATGATACAACACGGCTGGCATTACGCCACAGGAGCCGCAAGTTGGCGCCGTGACGATGCGTCCTCCCGAAGCGTTTTCCTCCGAAACGGCCAAAGCATACGAATACACCAAACCACGGTTTTTCAACGTATGTGTGTAACCCGAAGCCTTGATATGATACATGGCAGCCTTGCGGCTCAGATTCAACGGGCCAGGCAACACGCCTTCGGCCTGCAAGCCGCGCTCAACGGCCTCTTTCATCACCTGCCACACATCCATCATGTAATGCTCTATTTCCCGCTGGTTTTCATATTCGTAGACATACTCCCAATAGGTTCTGCCACGCATTTCGCACCAGTCCAGAATGTCGGTCAAATGGCTCATCGGATAAATGTCAGCCGATTCGTTTTCAACACCTTCCTCTGCCAAGTCACCGCCGCCAATGCTATAAACCGTCCATGTCTCCAACTCATTTTTCAATTCATCGAAAGCTTTGAACAACATGCCGTTAGGGTGAAACGGCAATACAATTTCAGGTTTCCAGACGATTTCGGTTGGGGCTTGCAAAGCGCCGAGAATTGCACAATCGGTCATGTGACCTTTCCCCGTGGCGGCAAGACTGCCGTAAAGCGTCACTTCAAACGAAGCCGCCTCGGGATGACGTCCGTTGAAAATCTTGGCGGCCTTTTGCGGACCCATCGTGTGACTGCTCGAAGGGCCAATGCCGATTTTATAAATGTCTTGAATGGATTTCATGATTTTGGGACGATTTGACTATTTGACTTTTGGATTTTTAGACTTTCAGACGATTTGACCTTTTCAAAAGGGCGATGAAAGTTGAGTGATTTTCGCTTTTTGAGCCTGTCAAAAGGACAGTCATTTCGTTTTTCAGCAACTTTTCCTCAACATTTCAACTATTCTGGCTGCAAAAATACGGCGTTTTTTGCATTTTGAACAAAATTTTTCGGCAAAAGGTTTGCAGAAACAAAAGATTTCCTATCTTTGCAGCCGCAAATCGAAAGATTCAACGCAGTTAAATGGGGCATTAGCTCAGTTGGCTAGAGCGTTTGACTGGCAGTCAAGAGGTCATCGGTTCGATTCCGTTATGCTCCACAAACCATCATCAAGTCGCTGTCGATCAGCGACTTTTTTATTTTTGCCATGAGAGGAATTACCCTTACCTTGCTGTTCATTTATCTTGCCGTTATCAACCTTGCAGGCTTCATCATGTATGCCGTTGACAAAGCCAAGGCAAAGCAAAAGGCCCGTCGCATTCCTGAAAAAACACTGCTCAACTTCGCACGTTTAGGCGGCGGTTTAGGATGCTGGTTGGGCATGAAGACCTTTCACCACAAGACGCTCCACAAGCAGTTCCGCATCACCGTTCCGCTTTGGACAATAATTTGGGCCGCCCTGCTGGTAACCTTATTAACAATAACAATGCAATAATATACAATTTGTCATTTTTATAACCAAAACAATCAAAACCCACAAAACTTTTCTCTATCTGTCTCTGAATCTCGCAACCGCTCGATTCGTACCCGGCAGAGCATCGGAGATGCAGTTCCCGATGACCCCCGATTAGGGGGAATCGGACAGGAAAGAAAAAAAGAGATTAATGATAGATTTGTTTCCCCCAAAAACAACTTGGGGTCTATAAGTATATTTTCCTATTCAAACAGCGAAGTGAAGCCAAATTGCTTCACATCGAACAGGCCTTTGTCGCTGAGTTTCAAGTCGGGGATGACGACCAATGACATGAAAGCCAAAGTCATGAAAGGCGCGTAAAGCGTGGTGCCAAGACGATGCGCCAAAGCATCGGCCTTTTCGTAGTTTTCGGCAACCTTTTCACCTTCGTCAGCACTCATCAGGCCTGCCACTGGCAGCGGCAAAACGGCTGATTCCTCACGGCTGTAAGTCACCACGCCGCCTTTGTTTTCAATCAGCATGTTGATGGCGGCAACGATTTCCTCATCGGAAGCGCCAACCGCAACGATGTTGTGACTGTCGTGCGCCACACTCGAAGCGATGGCACCTTTTTTCAAGCCGAAATTGCGGATGAAAGCCACGGCAGGCTTTGCCTTGGCATAACGGTTGACGACCACCATTTTCAGGATATCGCGCTCAACATCGCTGACCAAATTGCCGTTTTCGACCTTCGGTTTCGCAATAGTGACATCCGTAATCAATTGACCATCAAAGCATCCAATCACCTTGATGTTTTTGCCTTCATCGGCCAAAACGATGTCTTCCTTGGCAATAGGTCCGATGACAAAATTGTTTGGCGTAGCCGACTGCAAATGCGCAATGCTTGAAACGCCATCGGCAGCCACACATTCACCTTTGATGTAAGTGCGCTTCACGTTCAAGTCATTCAGATTATCTACAACAATGAAATCGGCATCATCGCCCGTTTGCAGCAAACCGACATTCAGGTGATAATGATTGACCGCATTGACGGAAGCGGCTTTCAGCACATCCAGAATATTGTAACCCAAATCAATGGCGCGTTTCACCAATTCGTTGACGTGACCTTTCAGCAAATCGTTCGGATGCTTGTCGTCGGAGCAAAACATCAGTTTTTCTGGATGCGTGGCCATCAGCGGAATCAAAGCCTCGAAATTCTTTGCAGCGCTGCCTTCGCGGATTTGAATCAGCATCCCCTCGCCTATTTTCTCTTCGGCTTCTTCCAAAGTGAAACATTCATGATCGGTACTGATGCCGGCAGCAACATATTTCTTCAAGCCATCGCCCGAAAGCGCCGGAGCATGACCATCGATAGGCTTGTTGGCTTTTTGGGCAGCAGCCAATTTCTTGAGAATGTCGGCATCCTCGAACAGCACGCCCGGACAATTCATCATCTCCGAAAGGTAATGGATGTCGTCCATCGCCATAAGTTGCTCAATGGCTGACGAATCAAGAGTGAAGCCCGCCGTCTCAAAGCAAGTGGAAGGCACACAGCTTGGTGCGCCAAAGAAGAACTTGAACGGCACGCGTTTACCGCTTTCAATCATAAACTTGATGCCTTCAATGCCAAGAACATTGGCGATTTCGTGCGGGTCGCTGACGGTGGCCACTGTGCCGTGAGGCGTTGCCATGCGGGCAAACTCGCTTGGCACAACCATCGAACTTTCGATGTGAATATGGGCATCAACAAAACCCGGCATAATGAACTGTTTTTCGGCGGTTTCACATTCCTTTATGGAAACGATTTTGCCGTTTTCAACGCTTACGGTGCCCGAAAAAATACGTGATGCTATAAGGTCAACAATCTGACCACTGATTGTAAATGTGTTGTTTTTCATTGATTCTACGATTCTACTTTTATTTGATGCGTTATCCCAACTATTCGGCAAACAATTCTGACAGTAATCCCTGAATCTGTTCCGTATAGCCACACTTATAGCCACAGTCAGCACTAAAATACTGATAATGCTCTCCGTTGCCATAGTTGATTTCATAATCCCAAGGCGTGCATCCTTCCTTGACTTCTTCCTTTTCGGAACTCATTTTCAAATCACTGGTAATGAACAAAATGCGTAGATCTTCCAGAATTTCCAAACCCTTTTCAAGGCGCTGGTGCAATCCGGTTGTCTCATTGTCAAGCGTCAGCACAGCATGGTCATTATCGCGAGTGATGCTATATGTGTCGGCACCATAATGATAGATGAAAGAGATCACCTCGTTGGGCGTGACGGGCATGTTCTTCCATTTCGCAAGACAAGAATGAAGGGCCTGAAAGTCTTCATAATACCCATCAGGGCCAGCCATATAACCGCTTGC
>JAZQPN010000216.1:0-3633 GCA_045628585.1 Bacteroidales bacterium
CGTCTTTACGTTCCAAGGGTAATTCATATTAATAAGGTGTTCTCATTTTGCTGAATGTCATTCTTGTTTTTGGGTTTTGTTGATGAGGCGAAACATTTTCTTGAAAAAACGTTTGACTTATCGTTTTTATTTGTAATTTCGTGCAACTTTTTGCGTAGAACAAATTATTAATTTATAAATACAGAAATTATGCAAAACATTGATTGGGCCAATTTGACATTCGGCTATTATCCAACAAATTACAATGTCCGTTGCTACTATCGTAACGGTCAGTGGGGCGAACTTGAAGTCAGTTCAGAAACCACCATCAACATTCACATGGCTGCTACTTGCCTGCACTATGGTCAGGAAGCTTTCGAAGGCATGAAGGCTTTCCGCGGCAAGGATGGCAAAGTCCGTATCTTCCGCATGGACGAAAACGGCAAGCGTCTGCAATCATCATGCGATGGCATCATGATGGCCAAGCTGCCTCTCGAAAAGTTCGAAGAAGCTATCGTTAAGGTAGTTAAGCTGAATGCTGAATTCATTCCTCCATACGAAACCGGCGCTTCTCTCTATATCCGTCCATTGCTGATTGGTACTGGCGCCCGCGTTGGTGTGAAACCTGCCGATGAATATCTGTTCCTCGTGTTCGTTACCCCAGTCGGTCCTTACTTCAAGGGCGGCTTCATGGCTAACCCATACGTCATCACCCGCAAGTACGACCGTTCGGCTCCTCTCGGAACCGGTATCTACAAGGTCGGTGGCAACTATGCAGCTTCCATGCGCGCTCACGTCGAAGCTTGCCACGGCGGTCAGTATGCCTGCGAATTCTATCTCGATGCAAAGGAAAAGAAGTATATCGACGAAGCTGGCGCTGCTAACTTCTTCGCTATCAAGGATAACACTTACATCACTCCTAAATCGACATCAATTCTTCCTTCCATCACCAACAAGAGCTTGATGCAGATTGCTGAAAGCCTTGGCATGAAGGTTGAACGCCGTCAGATTGCTGAAGAAGAACTGGCTACATTTGAAGAAGCTGGCGCTTGCGGCACCGCAGCTGTCATCAGCCCGATCTCACGCATCGATGATCCTGAAACCGGCAAGTCATACGTTTTCGGTGATGGTCAGCCTGGCAAACAGAGCGAAAAACTCTACAACAAACTCCGTGGCATTCAGTATGGTACTGAACCGGACGAGTTTGGTTGGATTACCATCGTTGAAGGCATCTAATTGAATAGAAATAGAGGAATGGCGAGCGATCGCTGAAAATGTGCCTCTTTTGGGGCACATTTTTTTATTAATTTTCAAAAAAAGTGTGTTTTTATTGGTGTATATGTATTATTTTTGTGCCCAAATAGATTCAATTAATTAAATTCAATAACTATGAAGAAATTTACCCTCGCCTTATTGGCAGTGCTGGCTTTTTCATTCTCACTGAAAGCACAGCAGTACGTTTCGACGACACCATCGAACAGAAACGTCATCCTTGAAGAATTCACTGGCCGTAACTGCGGTTACTGCACCGACGGTCACAGAATTGGTAACGAAATCATGACCGAATTTCCTGGCAGATTCTGGGCTATTAACATTCATGATGGTGGATATGCTCCAACCTCATATCCTAACTTCAATACGACTGATGGTCATACCATTGCTTCTGGTTTCAGCATCAGCGGTTATCCTACAGGTAATGTCAACCGTTCATCAAACGTTTGCCAGGATAGAGGCCAGTGGAGAAGCATCGCTGTCCAGCAAATGGGTCAGGCTGCCGAATGTAACATTGGCGGTATGGTTGTCGTGAATCCAGCTTCACGTATTGCAACAATCACTGTTGAAGTTTATTACACCGGCAACAGCACCGTCGATGAAAACTACCTGACCGTTGCCATGCTTCAGGACAATATCCTCGGCTCACAGTCTGACTACGGCAACTACAACCCTGATCAATGGGTTAATGGCCAATATAACCACATGCATATCTTCCGCGATGTGGTGAACAGCACCAGCGCATGGGGCGATGCCATCTCCCCAACTACAGCAGGCACTTTGATTACCCGCACCTACACATACGAAATTCCTGAAACAATCGGTTCACCAAACGGTGTCGATGTCGACCTCGACAATATCATGTTCCTTGCTTGGGTTACCGAACGTTTCCAAGGCACTCCAACCCGTCCGGTGCTGACTGCTGCTGAACTTGATATGGTGACTGGTTCTGACGAACCTATCTTCCCATTCATTAAGAGCGTCGCTCAGGAAGCTGCAAACACTTGCACACACAGCAAGATTATCAATGTTAAAGTCCAAAACGGCGGTACCGAAACCTTGACCTCCTTGAAGTTTGAAGCTGAACTTGAAGGTGAAACCGTTTCAATGGGTTGGGAAGGCGAACTTCCTCAGTATGGCATCGAAACAGTTGAAATCCCTGTTGAAGTCCCATTTGGTACACACAATCTGACCGTGAAAGTTATCGAAGCCAATGGCACTCCTTTCAACTCAGAATCAAGCGCTGCTGTCAGCTGCCAGGAATGGACTGATGTTGAAATCGATGGCGAAGAAACCGAAATCGAACTGCAGCTCATGCAAGACAAGTTCGGCAACCAGATCACTTGGGAAGCTACCGCTTCTGATGGCACTGTCCTCGCATCAGGTGGCCCATACGCAATGCTGATGGGTGGCACAGGCACTCAACTCCACATCGAACGCTTCACCGTTCCTGCAAATGAATGTGTGAAGTTCTCGATTTATGACAATGTCGGTAATGGTATGTGCTGCTCATACGGTCATGGCTACTACATCCTTTATGATGCAAACGACAATGTTATCTTCGGTGATGAAGACGATGGCGAATTTGGCAGCGAAGCTTCTACTTTGATTTCGGTCAAGGGCCAAGCTCCTCAAGCTACAGTCGGTGAAACTGAAGTTGAAATGGTCACTGAAATTGACGCTAATTTCATCAGCTCATTGGATTATGTCGGTTATCCTGATGAAGTCGGTTTCGAATACAGAAAGGTTACAAGTTCAACTGTAAATACTGTTATCGGTAGAATCAACGAATTCAAACAAATCCTGGGTTCTGTTGAAGGCCTTGATGAAGCAAGCATCTATATGGTTAAGGCTTACGCCGTCATCGAGGGTCAGACCGTTTACGGACCGGAAGCTACCTTCAACACTGGCACTACCGGCGTCAATGAATTTGAAAACAGCGTGAAGATTTATCCTAACCCTGCATCGAATGTACTGAACGTGGCCGGCGAAAACATTGCCAGCGTTGAGGTTTACAATGCTATGGGTCAGCTCGTTCTTTCACGGGAAGTTGCTGACGGTCAGGCTCAAATCAGCACGGGTAGCATGAACAGCGGCATCTATTTCATCCGCATCTACTCACAGAACGGTGAAATGCAGACCAGAATGTTCTCAGTCGCCAAGTAATTTGAATTACTTGTTATAACCAAAAAAAGCCGCCCATGGGCGGCTTTTTTGTTGTTGCGACATCGGTTTTTCAAAAAAAGAGGCCGACTAAAAAGTGATTTTTTTGGTCGGTCTTTTTGTTTCTGCGTTTTTGTTCCTTAAGGCTTTGATTCGGAGCAAAAACGGCATTTTGTGGCTGGGAGAGCCTCAACAAGCCTCAGACAGGCTGTTCCATAG
>JAZQPN010000217.1:0-3929 GCA_045628585.1 Bacteroidales bacterium
AATGGCAGCCGCAACGAAAGCCGTTATCCCGATTATCACCGCCTTGATGTGTCGATGACGATAAAATTAGGCCCGTTGGATAGGAAAAAGTGGCAAAGCGAACTGAATGTCTCGGTTTACAATGCATACGCGCATCACAACACGTGGGCCATCACCTTCAGTCCGAACGAAAACGGCGGTATCAAGACTGAAAGAATGTATTTGTTCTCCGCTGTACCATCCATTTCTTATAACTTTAAATTCTGAAAATCATGAAGATAATCAATAAACTTTGGCTGATTTTGCCTTTGGCTTTGCTCTTTTCCTGCACCGAAGAAGTCATCATTGATCTGGAAGAAGGCCTGCCGATGATTGGTGTTGAGGCTTCTTTCACCGATGAATTGAAGCATCATGAAACCATTTTGAGTTATACCGCTGATTTCTACAATAGTGCAGAAATCAAGATGGTTACGGGTGCGAAAGTCGTTGTGACGGATGGCGTTGATACGGTTCCTTATCTTGAAAGCACCGAAAAGCCAGGCCATTATTTCACTGATTTGGCGGCAGGCAAAAAGAACACGCTTTACCGTCTCATCATCGATGTGCCTGACGAAAAGGAAACCGACGGCTGGCAGCATCTTTATGCCGAAAGTTACATGCAGAATAATGTGGAGTCGATTGATTCGCTAGTGCTGAAGCCTTTCAAATTCATGAATTTCCCTGATACATTGGCGTTTATGCTTTATCCGTATTTCCAAAGTCTTGAAGATAAATCCATCGTTTATATGCTTGATGTCTGGAAAAACGACACTTTGACTACCGATACCTTGACGCAAAAAATGTCAATTCCGATGGCAGGTTATGCGGGATTTTATGTGAATGGCCCTGAAATGTTGGAAAAGAACATGGAAATTCCCGTAGGTCGATTTGCAAAAGACAAGGTTCACGACGGCGACCATTTCAAGGTGGATTTCTACAGTATTCCTTCCGACTACATGGTTTACATCTACAGCCTGATGGCCTCGTTGGGCAGCAACCCGATGATGGGTCCGCCGAGCAATGTTGTTACTAACATTCAGCCTCAAGGCAAAGGTGTCGGCTGGTTCTATGCAGCCTCGGTGGTTTCGGCGGAATGTTATTACGGTCGGTAAATGCTAGATTGTGTTTTTGTTTCTTTGTGGAAACATGATGTAATTATTGAAATCCCCAAATATTAGGGAAACTTCGTGCAATTCATGTCAGATTTTCGATAGATTTATGTCCGAAAATATCTGGCGTCAGCCAATCCGTGGAATTCATGCGCTTGCGCATCAATAATTCATCTGTAAAATTTGTTGAATATGTAGTTCGATGTAGAATCAGTGTAATCTGCGGTATAAAAAATCCTCTGCGTAAATCAGCGGTATCAGCGGGAGAAAAAACTCAATTCATGGTCTATAGAAATGAAAAAGGCGAGCCTCTAAAGACCCGCCTTATCATTAGCATCTCAACGAGATTATTTCACTTCCTTCACATTGTCCATACCGACTTGGACAGCCTGCATGTTCAAAGGAATAAGTTTGTGAGCGCGTTCTGGCAGTGAGTGTCTCAGACCTTCTTCAACGTTCTTGTTGTCGATGATAGGACGAATCTTCAGGAAAGCACCCAAAATGATCATGTTGAAAACCTTTGTGTTACCCATGTCGGATGCGAGTTGAGCACCTTCGATGGTGTAGATGTGAATGTCCGTACGGGTTGGCTTGTGCGTGATGCCGTTTGGATCATAAATCAGGTAACCGCCAGGTTTTACTTTGCTCTCGAACTTGTCGAGTGACTGCTGATTCAGAATGACTGCAGTGTCGAAAGCATTCAGGATAGGTGAGCAAACACGTTCATCACTGACGATGACAGTCACGTTTGCAGTACCGCCACGCATTTCAGGACCGTAAGATGGCATCCAGCTTACTTCCTTGTTCTGCATGATACCACTGTAAGCAAGGATCTTACCCATTGACAAGACGCCTTGTCCGCCGAAACCGGCTATAATTAATTCTTCTGTCATTGCTTTTTACTTTTTAATTATTTCTTAATCAGCTCGAAGTTGTCCTTAATGTCGCCGAGAGGATAAACTGGCAGCATGTTTTCTTGCAACCACTTGTTAGCATCGACGGCAGTCATCTTCCAGTTGGAGTTGCAGTTCGAAACGATTTCAACGAAGTTGACACCGTTCTTGTTTTCCATCTGGTTCTGGAAAGCCTTCTTGATGGCCTTCTTGGCGTTACGCACGGCAGCTGGAGTGTAGACAGCCTGACGTGTGACGTAACGTGTGCCAGGAAGTTGTGAAATGAGGTTGGTGATCTGGAGCGGGAAACCGTTGTTTGGTGTTCCGTCAGGCCACTGTGGCATACGGCCGTAAGGGGTTGTAGCGGTCTTCATGCCGACCAGAGTGGTAGGAGCCATCTGGCCACCAGTCATACCATAGATACCGTTGTTGACGAAAATCATGGTGATGTTTTCGCCACGGTTGCAGGTGTGGATAGTTTCGCAGGTGCCGATAGCAGCCAAGTCGCCGTCGCCTTGATAGGAGAAGACGATCTTGTCGGGCCACACGCGCTTGATGCCTGATGCGCACGCCGGAGCACGGCCGTGAGCGGCTTCAACGAAGTCGACATCGAAATAGTCGTAAGCCATTACTGCGCAACCCACTGGAGAAACGCCGATGGTTCTTTCGTCGATGCCAAGTTCTTCGAGAACTTCAGCGATGATGCGGTGAACGGTGCCGTGACCGCAGCCTGGGCAGTAGTGGAATGGTTTTTCCGTCAGCAGCTTTGATTTTTCGTAAACCAAATTTTCAGGCTGGATGATATCTTGTAATGTGATTTCTGCCATTTTCTTATTCTCCTATAATTTGTTTCTTCATAGCTTCGAGAACTTCTTCCGGAGTGTGGATGATACCACCGACGCGGCCGAAGTGTTCTGCCTTTGCGCGACCGTTGCAGGCGAGTTTCACGTCTTCAATCATCTGGCCGCAGCTCAATTCAACTGAAAGGAATCCCTTGACGCCCTTGTCAATCAAGGCTTCGATTGCCTTGGTTGGGTAAGGCCACAGGGTGATAGGACGGAGCAAGCCAACCTTCAGGCCTTCAGCACGACCGAGTTGGACGGCTTTCTGGGCGATACGGGCGCTTGAACCGTAAGCTACAAATACGTATTCTGCATCTTCAGTGTTGATTTCTTCCCAGCGGGTTTCGTTCTTCGTGATTTCAGCATACTTTCTCTGGAGGTGACGGTTGTGTTCTTCCATTTTGGCTGAATCGAGGTCCAAAGAAGTGATGACACGGTGTTGTGTGCCACGCTTGCGACCGGTCAGAGCCCAAGGATACTTAGCTTTGATTTCTTCTTCAGTCAAACGAGCCTTCTGGTCAGGAAGGACGACCTTTTCCATCATTTGGCCAATGGCACCATCGGAGAGGATGCACACTGCGATACGATATTTGAAAGCCATGTCGAAACCGAGAGCCACGAAGTCAGCCATTTCCTGAACTGAAGCAGGAGCGAGGACGATTTGGTTGTAGTCACCGTTACCGCCGCCCTTGCAGGCTTGGAAATAGTCGGCTTGAGAAGGCTGGATGGTGCCCAGACCAGGGCCGCCACGAACCACGTCAGCATAGACGCAAGGCACTTCTGCACCAGCGATGTAGGCCAGACCTTCCTGCTTCAGGCAAACGCCTGGGCTGGATGATGAGGTCATGACGCGCTTGCCAGCTGCGCCGGCAGCATAAACCATGTTGATGGCTGCCAATTCACTTTCTGCTTGAAGAACGACCATACCGGTGCGTTCGTAAGGGTTCTGTTCCGACAGATACTCAATCACTTCCGACTGAGGAGTGATAGGATATCCGAAATAAGCATCAGCACCGTAGCGGATAGCGGCTTCTGCCAATGCCTCGTTACCCTTCATCAGTTTTAAT
>JAZQPN010000218.1:0-5390 GCA_045628585.1 Bacteroidales bacterium
ATCCCCTCCAAGTTTTATGACGACTATTATGGAATCAACAATTTCTATAACTTTCATGACGGCATGGCTATAGTGAAATTGAGGGATGAAGGTGATTACCGTAATGGCTACATTAACAAAAAAGGTGAAGTCGTGGTTGAGGTTAGTGCCTCGCTTCCTGGAAATTTTGTCAATGGAATAGCAATTTCGGACAACAAGATTATTGATAAAACAGGAAAGGTGTTGGCGAATACCCAATATGACCAAATCTTTAGAATAGATGGCGATATTATAGCAGTTGACCGTAATGTCGGATATATGATCATTGATAAATCGGGGTCACCTCTGACGGGTTACCTTGATTTTCTTCCTTATTATTCTGAGGGTTTAGCGATAATTAAAGTTGATGGCAAAGTAGGTTATGCCGACAAGACAGGCAAAGTTGTGATTGAGCCGAAATTTGATGATGGTGGCAGTTTTAGTGAAGGATTGGCAAACGTTAAAGTCGATGGCAAGTGGGGCTATATTGATAAGAAAGGACAATATGTGATTATCCCTCAGTTTGAATGGGCTGGGAGCTTTTCCGAAGGATTGGCAGAAATGGGTGTTGATAGGAAATCTGGTTTTATCGACAAGACGGGTAAGGTCGTAATTGCTCCACAATTTGTAAAAGTAGATGATTTTTCTGGAGGTTTGGCACTTTTCCATGAAGGTTTGGCAGGCTTCCAATGGCAATCTGACACTTGGGGCTATGTTGACAAAACCGGCAAGATAGTCTATTCCGCAGAATGTGATAACCACGACTTTTGATAAGATCCCAAAATGATGGCTTCAGGCCGCAAGGCCAAAGGCTAGAGGTGTTATTTATCAGCTCCCCGTCGTGCGAATGGCGGGGAGCTTTTCAAAAACTAAAGCAGTCCACAGAAAAAATATGTGCGTTCGCCTTGCAAAGAGAAAAGTTTTCTATATTTGCAGCGTTGCTTTTGCAACGTACATACTGAAAGGTCGTTTTTCTGACGGTCGTACTGATTTGGCGAAATCTGGTAAATTTTACAAATCAGGGTATGATATGCAGAAAAGCGTTCCGCCCCTATGGGCGTGGACTGCTTTTTCTCTATCCCCTGATTACGGTTTACCAGAGCCTGCCAAACGAGATACGGAAACAGACACGCTCTTTTTTGTGTGCCAGCACAGGCAATTGGGGCAGCCGAAAAACAGGGAGAGTAGGCAAAATAAAAAAGTATATAAATGGAAGCAGGAATAATTATTGGCGCCATGCTAATGGGATTATTGGCAGGCATGATTGCTGAAAAAAGAGGACGAAAATTCTTTTGGTGGTTCGTCCTAGGATTTGTTGTTGGAGTTATTGGTGTTATATTGGAATTGATTTTTTTAAAGAAAAAAGAATCCAATTATTATGTTATTGACACGAATGTTTTCATGGACTCTCCGCGTTTTTTGGACATTGTTTTTAAAAGAGATTCTCGTTGTGTGGTTTTGATTTCAGACCATGTGATGGATGAGTTAAATCATCAGAAAGAATGTGCAAAGCAAAATGGAGAAAATGAAAAGTTGCAAATGGTTCAACAGGCGATTAAAAGTATCAATGGCTATTTGCAGGCGCTATCTAATGCACAAGGAACCCGAAAGGCTAGTAGATTGCCTCAAGTATTAGTTGTAGCTGTTGACAGAGGTCTGTTGAGAGCAAATAGTTTGTCAGATGATAATGACAATATGGTGCTTTCTGCTGCATTGGCCTTTAAGGAGAATAATCCCGTTCTGATTACATCTGATTACGGTTTGCAAAATATTGCTATAGGAAAAGGATTTAAAGTATTGTCGTTGAAAGAGTTTGCTAACAATATGTAGCGATAACACCAATTTCTCTTTGCAAGTTATTTTGTTCTGAAAGTATTTATCTTACAGCTTATTATTAATGTATAAGACCGATGACCAAATGGTATATAACTTGGAAGTGTAATTATGAGTGAATATAATGACGAAGACTACGATGATGAAGAATCCATGAATGATGATGGATGTTGGAATTCGATGTCATGGGATCGTGGCGGCAATGAATCTGAAGAAGATTATAATGATCGTATCCGTGATCTTGAGGATTTCATTGAACGTTTTTGAAGTAATATTTGGTTATAATTAATGATAATATAATCAATAAAGTGATAATTAAAAAAGGAGGTATCTATGCAGATTTCTTATGAAGTAAAGGAGCCAGAAATCTCCACAACAGGTGGAGTTGGGTGCTTTTATAATTGTGAAGCTCATGTGGATTGCAGGAATTTATAAAACAAATTATTAATCTTTTAAAATTACAAACTATGACCATTTCGTATGATGTAATCGAAAAATCATCTTCCAGTATTATTGTGCCAGGATGCTACACGCAATGCTATGAACATTCAGATTGCGGAAGTGATTATCATTGCTAAATTTCTTGTGAGAGAATGTATTTAGAAATAAAATGTCCTTTTACATTCTCTCTTTTTTTGAATTCGACAAAACATGACTCGTAAAAATAAAGAGGTTGACATCGAAAAACGATACAGATTTCCTGATAGCATTAAAGTTATTCGATATAAGGAGAGTATTATAATAGTCTCACCTGAAACAGGGAACTGGATAGTTTTAAAAAACGATAATCAGTTAGACTTTTTTGAAAGTCTTAAAAGTTTGACAATTAAGGAAGCAATGTCAGGCTATAAAGGAAGTGAGAATGATATTCGTGAAGTCATTACTCAAATAGAAGCAAAACAATTTGATGATTTGACGGTGAATAAAATAACATCAAAAAGGTTGCATCTATATCTAACAAATGCTTGTAATTTGCGATGCTTGCATTGCTATATGTTTGCTGGTGAAAAAAACGAAAAAGAATTGACCACGGAAGAGGTCTTTTCTCTTCTTGACAAGTTTAAACAATTTGGTGGAGAATCTGTTACTTTTTCTGGCGGAGAAATTTGCATGAGGACGGACTTGTTCCCAATAATAAAGTGCGCTAACGAATTAAAATTAGAAGTCCAGTTGATGACAAACGGAACTCTTTGGACAGATGAACTAATTAGCAAAATTGCTCCTTTGGTATCTAATGTTCAGATAAGTATTGATGGATATTCTGAAGAAGAGAATGCAATGATTCGTGGCAAAGGTAACTTTTGCAAAGCATTGGACACATGTGATAAATTTGTCAAATGCTGTAAAAGTGTTCAGGTTGCTGTCACTCCATTGTTTACTGAGGAAATTGAAGAAAAAAGCACTGAATATGCAACTTTTGGAAGAATGCTATGGAAGAAATATAAGGATTTTCCATTTAAAGTCATTTTTTCCAACGAACTGCTTGATGGGCGAGAAGTTTCTTTGTCAGTCGATCAAAAATTAAAGTACAAACAATATGTTGATTTAATCTATAAGAAATGCTTTGGTAACGTCTCAGATATTTCTTTTGCTGAATCAAGAAAGAGGAAAGAAATAATGGATAGTTGTTCATTTGGCAGCCTTACAGTTTCTTCAAATGGTGATGTCTATTTTTGCGGTAGAATTCCTTTCCTCGGTAAAGTGGCAAATGTCCGTTCTGATAGTTTTCAGCGGATTATGAATCTTTCGGAGAAAGCAATTCAATTCACCAATGTGAATAACTTAAAACCGTGTAGTCATTGTGAACTCAAATATATTTGTGGCGGTGGGTGTAGAATTGATTATTTCCCAAAACTAACTTCATGTACTGATATTGAAAATTTAAATGTGGATGATATTCCGCCTCGTCAGTGTTCTGAAGAAGTAAAACATGAATTTTATGACTTGATGCTAAGAACTAATGAAATGATTTATCAATAAGTGGTTTTGCTATGGAAAAGAAATGTATTATCTGCTTATTTGGTAACGAAGATTGTGGCAAGACAAGTTCTATTTTTAAATTACCTGGTTTGTTATTGACACAAGGTTGGTCAGAGATTTTTTACCAAGATAATCAATCAGATATTGTTGCTGTATTCAAGAAATCAGAAATTACAATAGGAGTTTCAAGTATTGGAGATCCAAAAACAAATCAAAAAGAGAAAATCGAAGAACTGATAGACAAGGAGTGTGATTTTATTGTTTGCGCAGCTCGTGGATATGTAGATGAAAAGCCTATTAAAAATGTGGAAGAAATTTATGCACTCAATAAAAATCTCTATAATTGTATATTTTTGTCAAATTATTCCATTAATGATTATGATGATCATAAAGAGGCTGCCGATCAATTATCAAAATTAACGGCTCAAGGCATATTAGATGTCATAAAGTATGTCATTAATAAAAATGGCGCAATATGAACATCTACGGCTTAGACTACCGAAAGGCCTGCTGCACGAAAAACGATTTCACTTTCGTGGCTTTGGGATGATTTTCTTCCACCCACATATTGGCTCTGGTTATCGCTCAGCATCAATGTTTACGAAAAGGATTCTGGTGCTGGGCGAAAGCCATTATTGTGGCGATGCTTGCGCCGATTGCGGCTCTCAGGCTCATCCCGAATGTGCGGATTTCACCCGAAAGGTCGTGGCAGACTATCTCAATCCTGCCAACGAACGCGAAGGCTGGATGAATACCTACCTGAAATTCGAGCGTTCTTTGGTGGGGCACGAAACCACGCCCGCCGAAAGTCGCCGGATTTGGGACAACATCGCTTTCTACAATTATCTGCAAGTGGCCATGGGCGGCCCGCGCAAGGCAGGCTCGGCCGAACAGTATCAGGCGGCGGCCGATCCGTTTTTCTCCGTCCTCAACCAGCTGCACCCCGATTTGCTCATCGTGTGGGGCATAAGGCTTTGGGACAATCTGCCTTCCGAGAGGTGGCAGGATGGCGATGCCGTCAATGTGGAAGGCTATTCCGTTCAAAACGGCTATTATCTGCTTCAGGATGGCGGGTGCGTCCGCGCCTTTTGCGTCTATCATCCCTCAACGGGCTACGACTGGACCTATTGGCACAAAGTGATTAAAAAGGTGGCGGTTGACGGATTAGTAGCTCGTTGAGCATGTCGAAACGGCGGTTGATGGGTGAATGGTGATGAATAAACTAAAAACTGAAAACCGATAACTGATAACTGAAAACTGAAAACTGAAAACTGATAACTATGCTAAGAGGAAAAACACATTTCAGATGCACAGAGTGCGGCCACGTCTTCAAGGCCGATGACATTGAGTATTGCGCCACGGCGCTTTCCGTCCCGCAACCTTGCCCGAAGTGCAATAGCATCTGCACCTTGCCGCTTATGGCAGTCCTGCACAAATCGGCTTACCGCGCCATTTGGGAGGAAATGGAAAGAAGGTGAGAGATAGGCCTATAGGATGCTTTTTGGAAACAAATCTTCCAAAGTTTTCATTTATTTGTGCTATTTTTGCCGCATAAATAT
>JAZQPN010000219.1:0-11192 GCA_045628585.1 Bacteroidales bacterium
GCAGAGGGTGTTGTAGATGTTCAGGCTCCAGGTGCGTTCGCCGTGTTTCTTCTGCTTATGCCAGTTGAAACCCAAATCGAGGCGCTGGTAGCTGTTGAAACGGTAGTTGTTGCGGTATTCCACATAGCCTAATTGAGGATACGAATTGTCCATGTGAAGTCCGTCGAACTCTTGCATGGCAAGGGTGGCGCAGTTGCCGCTGCTATACACGAAGGTGGCAGCCATGTCGAAACGCTCGCTTGGAGCGTACGACAACACGATATTGAGGTCGTGGCGACGGTCGTATTTGGCGGGGAACATTTCACCGAAGTTCAGTTCCTGACCTGGGCGGTCGAACAGACGGTTGGCGTGAGCCCAAGTATAACCAACCCATCCTGTCACTTTGCCGACAGTGCGTTGGGCGAAGAACTCGATGCCGTAGCTGTAGCCATCGCCCATCACCACTTTGTCCTGCCAGTCGGTGGCATCGAGGGTGAAGAAACTGGCGCCATCCTTATACTCCACTACATTTTTCATGTGTTTGTAATAGCCCTCCACCGAGAACTCGAAATCCTTCCAATTGTAGAACGCACCGATGGCTACCTGATGGGCGTCCATGGGTAGGATACGTTGCGTGACGGGTACCCAAAGGTCGGTGGGCAGACTGATGTTGTTGTTCGAAAGCAAATGGACGTATTGCGTCATGGCAGCATAACCGGCCTTGAATGAGAGACTTTCGGTAGCCAATACACGAAGGCTGGCTCTTGGTTGCAAGCTGTGGTAAGTCTTCCCTTCGATAGAGAAGGTGCTGTAATGCAAACCGAGATTCAATTTCAGGAAATTGCTGATGTTCCAGTTGTCTTCAGCATAGAGGTCGGTCTCCCAAGCGCGGAACTTGCTGCCACCCATGACGGAGTCGAGCGTGAAATCGTTGGTCATGCTGGCTGATTCTTTGAAATGAATGCCCGCAGCACTGGGATTATAGCTGTGGTGGGTGGCATCGAAGCCAAACTTGATGTCGTGGCTCTCGTGTGGCTTGTAGTCGAAGTCGATTTTTCCTGTCCAGTCGAAGATGCCGGAGTTTAGGTCGAGATTGAACTTGTCGGAGTATTGTGTGGTTCCCCAAGATGAGTTTTGCTCAAATTCGGCTCCCATCAGATGACGGTATTGGGTGTAGGTTCCAGTGACGTTCATGAACATCTTTGGCGACACCACATGATTCCACCGCAAGGCTGCTATGCGGTTGCCCCAACGCCAATCGGCACCTAACGATTCGGAATAGTTTTCCGTTTGTCCATCGGATTGGTACTCGTCGTTCATCTTCACGTTTGCATATACCTTGTCATCACCTGAATAAATGCTCAAGAAGAGGCGGTCCTTGTCGGAAAACCTGTGGTTTACCTTGAGGTTGAAGTCATAGAAATAATACCCTGCCCATGCCTTATCGACATCCTCTTCTGACGTTTGCTTCAGCACGAGTTGCGCTAAGGGTGCCGTAAACAAATCGTAATAGGTGCGGCGAAACGAAAGGTTAAACGAAGTCTTATCCTTGACAATTGGTCCCTCCACATTGAGTTTGGCGGCAATCAAGCCTACACTGACATTGCCATGATATTCCTGCATGTCGCCATCCTTGGTGCGCACATCCACCACCGACGAAAGGCGGCCGCCGAAGCGCGCCGGGAAGTTGCCCTTGAAAAGCGTCACATTCTTGACTGCATCGGCATTGAAAGCCGAGAAAAAACCCATGGCGTGATTCACATTGTAAAGCGGGACGCCATCGAGCAAAATAAGGTTTTCGTCAGGACCACCGCCACGCACATACATGCCCGCCGAACCTTCGGTGCCACTTTGCACACCGGGCAGCAGCTGTAAACTCTTGATGACATCCACTTCGCCGAAAATGGCAGGTATCTTCTTTATTTGCATGATAGGAATGTCAATGGTGCTCATCTGCGTGCCTGTCACATTGCTTTCGATGGCTTTGCCCACCACCGTCACCTCACCCAATTCGGCAGAAGGCTTCAAACGGATATTGATGACCGTATCGGCATGCAGCGCAAACGAAACCTCGAAAGGAGCATAACCCACATACGAGGCCTTCATGTTCACCGCCCCAGCGGGCAGCCGCAAGGTGTAGAAACCGAAATCGTTGGAGACAGAGCCTTTCATCGTGTTGGCATCGTAGACCGAAGCATTGATGAGGGTCTCCGAACTTTTGCTGTCGGTGACATAGCCGCTAACCGTGAAAGCGGCCTGCCTGGCATTTTGTGCCTGCAAGCCATGGGCAAGCCCAAAGACCGACAAGAGCAATAAATAGAGATACTTTTTTTGCATGATTTTTAATTTAACTTACATTGAACGCAATGAACCCAATTATTATTGCAACAGCACAGTGAAACAGTTGCATGAAAAACGGTGCAAAAGAAAGGATTCGCATTCCAAACGCATAGTTTTTCTTTCTCTAATTTCTCAACTTTTATCGACAAAATCAATACAAAACATAGATATACAACAAATTATAAAAAAACGGCCTGCAAGAAAAACCTGCAAGCCGCCTTTGGGTGATATGAAAAGGTATGATTAGAAATTAATGCTAAAGCCGATGTTGAGTGGCAGCACATCCTTGACGATAGTACCATCCGCATCTTTGACTTTCCCTTCAGTGAAGAGTGGGAGAAGGCTGTATTTGACAAAGAAGCCAATGTCGTCGCTTACCGAACCGGCGCGCAGTGTCGCATCCACCTTGAAGAAGTTGACGCAGAGGTCTTTGTGCTGCAAATCGCGTGTTTTGTCGGCGGCAATGAGTTCGGCATTTTCGCCTTCGCCCAAGATGGCGTATTTGCCGTAGTTGCGGCCGAATTCGATGGTTTGCCACGAGGTGATGCGCATGCCACAGGTGACGCCAAGGTCGATATACATTCTTTGATGGAAAGGCTTGAACTCAATCATGAGAGGCATTTGTGCGTAAAACACACCTATCTTGCTTCTGTCGATGTTCAAAGGCAGGCCTTGTTCATCGAGGATGGGGGTGGCATTCAGATACCCTTCGGCATCTTTTTCGAAGAACATGGGCTTGTTGAAGCTGTAGTTGTTCCATCCGATGCCGATGCCTGTGAAGATGCCCATTGAGTGCTGACGGTTGAAGGCAATGCCCACGTCGGCAATGTTGATGTTGAAGCACCAGCTCCGCATTTGGCGCAGCCCCATCCACTCGGGAAGGTTGCCAGGAGTGAGGATGTTGAGACCGGCCTCGAAACCAGCCCAGTTTGCATCGTAGAGGAGTCCTCTGTATTCGTAAGGACTGGGTCGATTGATGTTCACGTTCACATGGCTTTTGGTAGTTGTTTCGATGCTTTTCTCCATCTTCTTTGCTTGTCTTTCTATTTCTTTGGCACGCATTTCGAGGCTGTCGCCCCAGGCTTCCCATTGCTCTTCGCTCCAGTTTTCACGTGAGCCTTTGCTAATGCCTACAGTGATGTCCTTGATTAAATCGCCCAAACTCTCGTCGAACTGCTCCTGGTCGGCATTAGTGTCAGTCTTTCTTGTTTTTTCAATTTCAAAGGTATTCCAATTCCGGTGCTGCTCATTGTCGAAAAATGGAGCGGCAGCACGCAGTTCATTGGCCATCTCTGTTACGGAGAGATGTTCATAGCCTTTTATTCGCCAACTTGAATCAACCTGTTCAAACATAATAGGAGAACCCAAACTGGTAACAATGCTGCAATTGTCCAAAATCTGACCAGCATCATGATTGGAATTGTGGACAAAGACCATCTTACGGACCTTGCCCAAATCACCTTCTCCGCTACCTGTGGCATTCACAAAACTTACTGAATGTTTCAAGTTTACGGCATTGAAATCGCCCGAGCCGAAGGTTTCAACCATCAAGGCATTGGCATTGCCGCGCAAAGTGACATCGCCTGAGCCACTGTTCCTCAAATAGATATTGGAACAAATGAGATTCAAATCAACATCACCCGATCCGTTTGAACAAATGGAAATGTTTTTCGCAACAATTTCATCGCGTGCAACGACATTGCCTGTAGAATTGACTTCCAGATATTTCAGCATTGGCATCGTAACCTCGAAATCGTCGGTGCCCGAAAGATAGGCCACGCTGTCCTTCAATTCAAAATTCATGTTGTAGTGAACCGTTTCGTTGTCCCATTTCACGGCAAATTTGTCGCCTTGGCAAATGGTCACGTCGCCTGTCGTGTTCACGACGATGGTGTTCACATTGGGGTTGCCGTCAATTTTGGCCTGATTGTCTTGCGTTCTTCCTTCCGTTTCATGTACGCTCCGGTTGCGGTGCTGCTCTTGGTCGAAAAACGGAGCGGCACTGCGCATTAAACGGGCATTTTCAGACTCCTGCGGAATGTTTTCAACGCCTTTAAGTGCCCATTCATTACCTACACGTTCAAAAGTAAAAGCGGCACATCTTTGGCAAGTCCAAGAGAGAGTTGCATCCATAAATTCTGCAAATTGCCTAGTCTCATAAAGCCAACCTTCCGAATTTGGAGTATGCTGTTTCACAGTTCCGTTTAGCACTTTAAGAACAGCCAATTCATCATCTTTTTGTCCATAGCCATTGATTATACTCACAGAATGTTTTAATTTTACAGCATTGTTAGTCCCTTTACCTTTGGTTTCAATCATCAGAGCATTGGCATTGCCGCGCAAAGTGACATCGCCTGAGCCACTGTTCCTCAAATAGATATTGGAACAAATGAGATTCAAATCGACATCACCCGATCCGTTTGAACAAATGGAAATGTTTTTCGCAACAATTTCATCGCGTGCAACGACATCGCCTGTAGAATTGACTTCCAGATATTTCAGCATTGGCATCGTAACCTCGAAATCGTCGGTGCCCGAAAGATAGGCCACGCTGTCCTTCAATTCGAAATTCATGTTGTAGTGAAACGGTTCGTCACTCCATTTCACGGCGAATTTGTCACCTTGGCAAATGGTCACATCGCCTGTCGTGTTCACGACGATGGTGTTCACATTCGGGTTGCCGTCAATTTTGGTTTGATTGTCTTGCGCTTGCGCCATTCCTGCGGCGAAAAGCAGCAGCATCGTTGTAATAAATCCTGTTTTCATACGTTTATGTTTTGTTTGTTAGTAATCAGTTGTCGGTTATCGGTTTTCAGTTTTCAGTTATCGGTTGTTTCAAAAGTTCAAAATTGTTCAAAAAGTCTAAATGTCCAATGGTCAAACTGTCTAATCGTCCATTTGTCCATCAAAAACACTCCTATTACGGCGAAAAGAAAGAAAAGTTACAACAAGGCAAAAATTTCCTACCTTTGCATTTTTAAAGCGAATCACTTTGAAGAAACTTTACCGATATATTGTCAAATCATTTCTGGGCACTTTCCTGTTCACATTCTTTATTGTGATTTTCATTCTGCTCATGCAGTTTCTTTGGCTTTACATCGACGACATGGTCGGCAAAGGCCTGGAAACAAGCATTTTGCTGGAACTGTTTTTCTACATGAGCATCACTTTCGTGCCCATGGCCTTGCCTTTGGCCTTGCTTTTGGCTTCGCTGATGTGTTTCGGCAATTTCGGCGAGCACTACGAGCTAGTGGCCATGAAAGCATCGGGCATTTCCATTTGGCGTGTCATGCGGCCTCTTGTGTTTTTTTCCCTCTTTCTCAGCGGCATCGCTTTCGTTTTTTCCAACAGCATCATTCCCGTTGCCACGCTGAAAGCCAAGACTTTGCTTTTCGACGTGCGCAAACAGAAACTGGCTTTCGACATCAAGGAAGGCATCTATTACCGCGACATTGAGGATTACGTCATCTACATAAATAAAAAAGGTGACGACGGCAGCAGCATCTACGGCGTGAAGATTTACGACCACACCGACCACGCAGGCAACACGAAAATCATGAGCGCCGACTCGGGCATGATGGCTCTTAGTCCGAACCAGCGCAACATCGTTTTCACGCTTTACAACGGCTACAACTACACCGACGTGACCACCGACGATGACTACAAAATCAGGCGGCCTTTCGAGCGGATGTCGTTCAAGGAAGAGCAAATCAAGTTCAGCCTCGCCGACTTCGACATGACACGTTCCAGCGAAGACCTCTACAAGTCGTATCACGAAATGATGAACATCCACCAGCTAAGTACGGCCTTGGATTCGTTGGAAATCAGGTATGCCGAAAAGCAGCAACTGTTCACCGAAAGTTTCGGGCGACGTTTCAGCAACTACAACACGCGCCAGCCCGACAGCTGCATCGTCAACCGCGACAGTCTCACTGCAGACACCACAACCATTTTGCATTGGCCGCTGATTGAAAACATTTATCCCGACAAACGCGCCAATGTCGTTGGCATGGCCGTTGGCAGCGCACAAAACGCCAAAGACAACGTCAACTTCAACAGCGCCGACTTCAAGTCGCAAAACGAAAACATGCGCAAACACCGAAAAGAGTGGCACAAGAAATTCACGCTCAGCATCGCCTGCCTGATTTTCTTCTTCATCGGCGCACCTTTGGGCACCATTATACGCAAGGGCGGATTGGGTCTGCCTACCGTCATTTCCGTGCTGTTTTTCGTCGTCTACTGGGTTACTTCCATGACAGCGGAACGCGTGGCCGTGGCCGGCGATTTGAACATGTTCATCGGCGTCTGGCTATCGTCAATCATACTCTTCCCTGTCGGCGTATTTCTCACATTCAAAGCCACTTCCGACTCGGCCCTGCTCGATGCCGACAGCTGGCGAAACGCTTTCAAAAAACTGAAGCACCGTATCTTTAAAACGCAAAAGACATGAAAATCCTACTTCTGTGCAACAAGCCTCCCTATCCTGCCTCGGAAGGCGGCCCAATGGCCATGAACAGCATCGTGCAAGGATTGCTCAATGCAGGCCACCAAGTGAAAATCCTTGCCGTCAACAGCAAGAAATATAACGTTTCAGAAGCCGACATTCCTGAAGACTACAAGGCCAAAACCGGCATAGAACTGATTGACGTCGACTTGAGAATCAAGCCGTTGAATGCGTTTTTGAATCTTTTTACGAAAAAATCATATCATGTCGAGCGTTTCATCTCGAAAGATTTCACCAAGCGGCTGGCAGAAATCCTGAAAAAGGAACATTTCGATGTCGTTCAGTTAGAAATGCTTTATATGGCGCCTTACGTCGAGACCATCAGGGAACACTCCAAGGCGCTCATCGTCTTGCGTGCCCACAACATCGAGCACAAGATTTGGGAACGCACCGCAAAGGAAACCAAATTCCTGCCTAAACGTTGGTATATCAACCATTTGGCAAAAACACTGCGCGAATACGAACTCAACGCTTTGGAGACCGTCGACGGCATTGCCGCCATCACGCGAAAAGATGCGGCTTTCTTCAGGAAATACTGCTCAAAGCCCATCATCGACATTCCGTATGGCGTTTATCCTGAGGAATTTACGCCAAATTACGAAATTGACGACAAGCCACAGTTTTATCATATCGGTTCCATGAACTGGATGCCCAACGAAGAAGGCATCAAATGGTTCATCGACGACATCCTGCCCGACACGGTAAAGAAAGTGCCCGATTTCGTCTATCATCTTGCCGGGCGCAACATGCCAGAATGGCTGAAAACCATGAAAAACGAGCATGTTGATGTTGTCGGTGAAGTGAAAAGCGCCAGGGAATTTGTCGCCAACCACGATGTGGCCATTGTCCCTTTGCTTTCGGGCAGCGGTATACGCATCAAAATCATCGAGTCGATGGCTATGGGCAAGACCGTCATCACTACGTTGGTCGGCGCCGAAGGCATCCTTTATGATGAAGATGTCAACATCATTATTGCCGAAAACAAGGCCAAGATGGTTGAAGCCATCCGACGCATCAACGAGAACCCGCAAATGGCCGTGGAAATCGGCAAGGCAGCGCGGAAACTCGTGGAAGAGACCTACGACAACCGCAAAATCATTGAAAGGCTGCTGCTTTTCTACGAACAAATCAAGCCTTCGAGCAAGATTACGTTCATGTAGTTTTCTCCCGCTGATAACGCTGATTTGCGCAGAGGTTTTTTTTAGAACCGCTGATTTCGCTGATTATGCTGATTTTCAATATACTACAGATTTTTTCTCCCGCTGATAACGCTGATTTACGCAGAGGTTTTTTAGAACCGCTGATTTCGCTGATTACGCTGATTTTTCAACATTCTACAGATTCACAGAAAATTTTGGACACGCCCTTTGACACGCCCTTCGACACGCTCAGGGAGCTCAGGAAACAGCGCATGAATTGACACAGATTGGCTGACGCACGAAAAGAAATTTACTCCAAAATTTACTCTTTAATTTACTCCGAATTTACTCTTTTACCGCCTTGGCGGAACATGATTTTTTTAAACCACAAATCATTCTGATTACACTGATTTTCAACAAACTACAGATTAAATGGTTTTGTAAATTTTGAAACTAATTATAGTTTTCAATAATTTATGATTCATTTACGAAAATTAGCGTTTAGCGAAGTGAAAAAACATCTATTTCCGTTACAGGTTATTTTTTAAGACGGAAATTCCTTACCTTTGTCGTCAAAATTCTGATGAGATGAAAATTTTCGTATTACTGCCACGCATTCCCTTCCCGCTTGAAAAAGGCGACAAGCTACGCGCTTTCAACCAGATAAAGCAGCTTGCCAAACACAACGAAATCGTGCTTTGCGCCCTCAACGATGACCCGAAAACCGACGAGCAGCGGGCATTTCAGGCCTTGCAGCCCTTTTGCCGTTCCATCAATTTCATCAGCATCAGCAAGCCGCAAATCGTCCTCGGACTGGCAAGAGCCTTTCTCAAAGGACTGCCCATGCAATGCGGCTATTTCTACAACCGCAAGGCTGCGAAGAAAATCAATGCGCTGATTGACAAATACAAGCCCGACATGCTTTTCGGACAACTGCTCCGTGTGGCCGAATACATTCGCAAGAAAGATATTCCAAAAACCATTGATTATCAAGATGTCTTCTCGTATGGCATGAAACGCCGTGCCGACATTGCTTCGCCCATTACGCGACCTGTTTTCAACATGGAATACAAGCGTCTAAAGCGCTACGAAGCCGCCATTTTCGACGATTTCGATGTCAAGACCATCATCAGCGAACCTGACCGCGAACTGATTCCACATCCGAAGAAAAACGAAATCCTCATCATCCCCAACGGCGTCGATCATGAATTTTTCGCCCCACAGGAAAGAGAAAAGAAATACGACATCGTGTTTACGGGCAACATGAGCTATGCACCCAACGTGAATGCCGTGGAATATTTGGCCAACGAAATCTTGCCCATTGTCTGGAAACAGATTCCAAACGCAAAAATGTACATTGCAGGTGCCACGCCCGACCCGAAAGTCAAGAAAGCCACTTGCGACAACATCATCATCAGCGGCTGGCTCGACGACATCCGCGATGCCTACGCCCAAAGCCGCATTTTCATTGCCCCGATGCGCATCGGAACGGGCTTGCAAAACAAGCTCTTGGAAGCCATGTCGATGGGCTTGCCGTGCATCACTACGCCTTTGGCCAACGGCTCGTTGGGCGCCGAAAACGGCAAGGAAATCCTCGTCGGCAGCAATGCCGAAGAACTGGCACAACACATCATTACCTTGCTGACCGACAACGATAAGGCAAAACAAATCGCCCAAGCCGGTTTCGACTTCACGAACCGCGTTTACGATTGGGGCAAAGCCACGCAAATCATGGAAGAGGCGATGAAAAAGGCTATTCATTAGTTCCCGACATACAATTCAACAAATCGAAGATTGATTACATCGAATGCAAAGCATTTCAACATAGTTAATTAAACACCAAACAACACAACATACATGGCACAACAAACTGACGACAAGAAAATCATATTCTCGATGGTCGGCGTGAGCAAAGTCATTCCACCGTCACGACAGATCCTGAAAGACATTTACCTCTCCTTCTTTTATGGAGCTAAAATCGGCATTATCGGCCTGAACGGCGCCGGCAAGTCGACTTTGCTGCGCATCATTGCAGGAAAGGAAAAATCATACAACGGCGAAGTGGTCTTTTCGCCCGGCTATTCCATCGGAATGCTCGACCAGGAGCCGCAATTGGACGACAACAAGACCGTCCGCGAAGTGGTGGAAGAAGGCGTGCAGGAAATCGTTGACATGCTCAAGGAATACGAGGAAATCAACAACAAATTTGCCGAACCAGATGCCGATTTCGACAAGCTCATCGAACGTCAAGGCGAACTCACCGAACTCATCGAAGCCCACGATGCTTGGGAACTCGACAGCAAACTGGAACGCGCCATGGATGCCTTGAACTGTCCCGATGGCGACACACCAGTCAAGAACCTTTCGGGAGGCGAGCGCCGCCGCGTGGCACTCTGCCGATTATTGTTACAAGAACCTGACATTTTGCTTCTTGACGAACCTACCAACCATTTGGATGCCGAATCAATCCAATGGTTGGAGAGCCATTTGCAGCAGTACAAAGGCACCGTGATTGCCGTCACCCACGACCGTTATTTCCTCGACCATGTTGCCGGCTGGATTCTCGAACTCGACCGCGGCGAAGGCATTCCGTGGAAAGGCAACTACTCCTCGTGGCTCGACCAAAAGACCGCCCGCCTCGCCATGGAAGAAAAGACCGAGAGCAAACGCCGCAAGACCTTGGAGCGCGAACTGGAATGGGTCAGAATGGCTCCAAAAGCCCGTCACGCCAAAGGCAAGGCTCGTCTGGAATCGTATGAGAAGATGCTCAACGAAGACGTGAAGGAAAAGGAAGAGAAACTCGAAATCTATATTCCGAATGGCGACCGCCTCGGTGCCAAAGTCATCGAAGCCAACAACATCACCAAGGCCTACGGCGACAAGTTGTTGTTTGAGAATCTTAGTTTCAGTCTGCCGCAAGGCGGTATTGTCGGTGTCATCGGACCGAATGGCGCCGGTAAGACCACGCTTTTCCGCCTCATCATGGGATTGGAAAAACCCGACGCGGGCACTTTCGAGGTGGGCGAAACCGTGAAAATTGGTTACGTTGACCAGCAGCACGCCGACATCGACCCTGAAAAGACCGTTTGGGAAGTCATCTCAGATGGCAACGAACTCATCCAGTTGGGCAAACGCAGCATGAACTCGCGCGCATACGTTTCGCGTTTCAATTTCAACGGCAACGACCAGCAGAAGAAAGCCGGTGTGCTTTCAGGCGGTGAACGCAACCG
>JAZQPN010000220.1:0-1909 GCA_045628585.1 Bacteroidales bacterium
CAGCCATGGCGCGATGAATGAATTGCTTTACAACCGTTGGGTGAAACGCAACGAGGAAGCGGTTGACAAGCTGTCGAATGGCCGTTTAGGTTATGTGCATATCAAGAGCATGGGCGATGCCAGCTACCGCGATGTGTATTCTCAGATTTTGGGCAAATACAATCTTCGTGACGGCATCGTGATTGACACGCGCTTCAATGGCGGTGGCCCTTTGCACGAGGGCATTGAAATCCTTTTCAGTGGCGAAAAATATCTTGAGCAGGTCATCCGCGACAGCGTGGCTTGCATCATGCCGTCGCGCCGCTACAACAAGGCTTCCATCATGATTATCGGTGAGGCCAATTACAGCAATGCGCACGGCACGCCTTGGGTCTATAAGCACAAAAACATGGGCAGTCTGGTCGGGATGCCAGTGCCTGGCACCATGTCGAGCGTGAATTGGGAGACTTTGCAAGATCCGTCCTTGTATTTCGGTTTGCCGGTGGTGGGCTATCGTACAAAGGAAGGCAATTATTTGGAAAACACGCAATTGGAACCTGATTTCAAAGTGCGCAACACACCCGAAAAGATGGCTGAAGGCGTTGACGAACAACTTGAAGCCGCTGTGAAACAGTTGCTGAAAGAGTTGGAAGATTTTGATTATTGGGGGAAGTAAGAAATGTTCGTTGTTTTTGTCTTGTTGTGAAATCGTAACAACAAAAAAAACAGCAAGTTATGTTGTGTTTTGAAAATTTTTATTTATTTTTGCAGATGAATAACTACTAAAAATGAACATACTATGAAGAGATTATCATTTATCATTGCCGCGCTGCTGGTTTGCGGCGCGCTGCAAGCACAGACCGACAGCGAGAGCTGTTGGGACTTTGAATATGATTTCGCGGCAGGTCATCTTTTGGAATGGACCATCATTGATGCCGATGGCGATGGTCACTGCTGGCAACTGCATCCAACAGGCGGCATAGCCCACAATGACACAGACGGAATGGTGGTGTCATACTCAAAAGACATCGCGACAGGGGATTCTCTATCACCAAGCAATTTTCTTGTTTCGCCGCGCATTCGATTAGGTGATTGGGGAGTTGTTTCATTTTGGGCTTGTGCCTTGGATACGGCCAACCCTGCCGAACACATTGGGCTTAGCGTTTCAACAACCACCAACGACGACCCAATGGCTTTCACCTTAATGGGAGAATGGTCAATCAACTTGTACAACCAAGGCAATTGGTACAATTATATGTGTGATTTGTCCGAGTATAGTGGTAAGGAAGTTTATATTGCCATCCGACACTTTTATTGCAGCGGCAACAACGCCGTATGTTTTGATGATTTCTGCATTGATGGATGGTGTGTCGGTGTCGTGGAAGAGGCGGAAAGCATTGGCGTTTATCCCAATCCTGCAAGCGACAATGTGAAAATAGAGGGCATCAATCCTGCTACGGTGCAAATCTACAACACCCTTGGCCAAATGGTGAAAACCGTGAAAGACACGAATGAAATCATCGTGGCTGGCTTGCCCGAAGGGGTGTATGTGCTGAGGATTAGGGATGAAAAGGGAAATTCCTTTACGGAGCGCGTGAGCGTGGGAAGGTAAAGATTACGCGAGAAGTGGGTAAAGTTCTTGTCGTTTAAAATATTTGATTTATTTTTGTAGGGTGAAAGTTACTATTGGACATGAATTGTCTTGTCAACGTATTTTGAAAAGCATAATGCTATGAAACGTTTTGTTCTGTTATTGGTTTATGTGCTGGCTGTATGTTCGGCTTTCCCACATTCCGTGAAAGAGAAGGATGGCGTGTTTACGATTACGCATTCGTGGGAATACAAGGATGATTATTGGAAGTGCCATTTCGACATTGACAAAAGTGTGTATGAATATTATCAGCAAAAGCCTGCCCATCAAATTTCACAA
>JAZQPN010000221.1:0-1510 GCA_045628585.1 Bacteroidales bacterium
TAGCCATTTTAATCTTCCTTTTCAAAAATGAGCATCAAATTCATATATACGAGTTTCTTCCGTAAACCCGGTCCATCTCTTCGCTGCTTGCCGTAAACAAAAATCTTGCCCGCATTTGTATTTCTGCAATGTCTGCGGAGACCAGATCGCCCATCTCGCTTTTTATTCTTGCGGAGGCAAGGGCATGCCCGTCGTCCGTTCTTTCCAAATTTGCCTCTGAACAGAACTTTGCCAGAAGATTCGTTTCCTGCGTGTAAATCATTTCGACAAGCTTGGCACGGTATTCAAGATCCTTTGACTCCATATTTCCCCAGCGTTTGAAATCTTCTGAGTGTTGCGCCTCATGTTTGAGAAGAGATACTATGAATCTTTCGCTGTTCACATCATACGCTTTTTCCACACAGTTGATCGTGCCATCCGGTGAAGTCCAGCCGCCTGTGCCTTTTTCGCTAAATGTCAGGTAATCCATCCAGCCTCGCATGATAAATCCCCGGAGCATATTGATACTGTATATACTCGTTGTTTCGGGAAGTTCCACTTCAAACGTCACCGACTCGGTCTCTTTCCACACATAAGGCCCTCGATAACCGTTCGTTTTTCCGAAAAGCACCTCGTAGCCCGCTCGGTTGAACCAAAACTTCATTTTGTTCTCAGCATCTTCAATCCCGCCGTCAGGGAGGTCAAGCACCTGCTTCAGTTTTTCAAAAAGGTCTGATTCCGCTTGTGCGTGATCTATGTGAAGATAAAAAACGTCGCGGAAATACTGCTGATAACAAAGCAAAATCCGGTTCAGATCATCCGGAATGTCATACTGTATGTACTGTTCGTTCTCAAAAACCTCTATATATGCCTGCACAACATCGTTCAGTTCCGGTATGCCCTTCATAAACGCAATGGCTCCGGCAATATCGCCCCGTATGAAATATGATTCCAGTTCTTCGTATAATGTTTGCACATTATCCATCGCTTTTCCTCAACCGTTCTGTCGGCAAATGTATTCCGATTTCAATACAGAATAGATCGCGCAGTCCACAATACCTTGATTATTCCGGTCGGCTTGCCGGAGCGTTCCCTCATATTTCATTCCGGCTTTTTGCATCACTTTGCCAGAATTCGGGTTGTTTACATCGTGTCGGGCGGCAATGCGATTGACGTCGACTTCTTCAAAAAGAAAGTCAATGACCGCTTTGACCGCCTCTGCCATATAGCCGTTTCCCCAAAAGCGTCGACCGATCACATATCCGAGTTCAACGGCATTCAGATCATCATCAGTTTTTACAACTGAAATGTTGCCGAACAGCTCGCCGGTCTCTTTCAACTCAATCCCCCATTGATAGGAGTCATCCTCTTTGTACGTTTCCAGACAGAAATCAATATATCCGGCAGAGTTTTCTACACTTCTGTGTGTCGGCCAAGTCAGGTATTTTGTGACTTCATCATCGGATGCCCAATTCCAAAAAACAGCCTCTGCATCATTCTCGGTGAATTTTCTTAATATAAGTCGCTCGGT